>NZ_JBRAKS010000198.1:0-7372 GCF_052745115.1 Candidatus Jordarchaeum sp. | reverse complement strand
ATTCATCATATTATATAAATAAAGTGAAAAAATAAAAATTATACAACACAGCATCCTTAAGAAAAAGTTAATAAATTAACAATTTAAATTTAATTTCCACCTAAATTGAGGATATTACGGAAGCACAATCTAGTATGGCAGTAACGGAACTATCCGAAAAAGTTTCTAAGGGTTTAAAAAATGTAATCTATGATGGTATTTGCTCCCAGTCCTTATTTACTCTCACGGGCGGGCCCTTTTTTGTTGCTTTTGTATTGATCATGGGAGCGAATAACGCCTATATAGGTTTCATTACGGCAGTGTCTTTTCTGAGCCAGTTGGCGCAAATACCCACAATTTATCTGATTGAGAAAACCGGTAGGAGAAAGCTGATAACCATTACTAGCTCATTGGGCAGCCGATTACTATGGCTCGTTATAGCCCTTACACCCCTCTTTGCCTCACAAAATCTCCTGCTACTGGGCATTGTTTTCTCAACCAGTTCTATACTGGGCAATGTATCCGCATGCAGCTGGAATTCTTGGATGAGAGATTTTGTACCCATGGAAACTCGTGGAGTGTTTTTCGCAAAGCGCTTCAAGCTAAGTTACGCCCTAAGCTCCACCCTAGGTATTCTGGGGGGACTATATATTGATAATTTTGGCGGGCTTTCTATGGAGGTACTTAAGAGTTACTCTCTAATCTTCACCATAGGCGTGGTTTTCGGATTGCTGAGCATATTTTTCATAACCCGTATCCCCGAGCCAGAAATAGAAAAATCAAAATTCTCATTTGAACTACTTAAGCAACCTTTCGTAGATAAAAATTTTAGAAAACTCTTATCCACTCTAAGCTTCTGGAGCTTTGCCTCCAACCTCGCCACCCCCTTCTTTGCAGTCTATATGCTTACCTCATTGGATCTAAACATAGCTTACTTTATGCTTTTCACAATTATCACGCGTGTCTCAAACATTTATTTCATGGGTCCATTCGGAAAATTAACCGACAGGTTCGGCAACAAGCCAATACTTTCGATAAGTGCTGGAGTATTCATATTCACCCTTGTTGCTTGGACCTTCACCACCCTTCCCCAAAAGCATTTACTCAGTCTCCCCCTACTCTTTATTTTAAGCGTGCTCCTCGGATTATCCAATGCAGGAACCGACCTCACAACCATAAATATTACAGCCAAACTTTCATATCCTAAACCCGCCTCATGCTACCTAGCTAGTGTAGCCGTGGTTACCTCCATTGCTTCAGGCATCGCAGCAGCGCTCGGAGGACTGTTTGCTGACTTTTTTGTACAAAAACAATTATCATTAACGTTGGACTGGTCCCAATACGGAGCAACCAGCAAAGTGCCACTTCTCTCCATTGAGGGTCTAGATTTCCAATTTATGCTATCAGCGGTCGTAGGAATATTTTCAGTAACTTTACTTGGCTACGTTAAAGAGGTAGGAGAAGCGCCTAGAAACCTAGTGGTACACGAACTCGTAGGTTGGCTAAAGAAGGATGTAGCACAATTGACCATTATCGGAGGACGTATTCGCTCATCCCCTCAACTTTTCTACGCACCCATCCGCCAAGTACGCAAATACCTTAACTCACATAAAAACAGATCAAATGGAGAAAAAGACCAACACAAAAATATTAACAATAATAATCCTCCGGCTCTCAATCGAAAAAATGACCATGAATGAAAAAGGGCTGAACCACAAATTTATTGTTAAAATCAGTATACCCTTTTATGAATTTGATAAAAATAGAATACAATTTTTAGTGATGTTATAATTGATTATTTTTTATCCTCCTCAGCCAACTGTTTTAAAAGTTCTTTCTGGCGAGGTGATAATTTTTCGGGAGTGTGGACGATAACTCTCACGAATTCGTCTCCTCTTCCATGTCCCGATACATCCGGCACACCTTTACCCTTCAATCTGAACAACGTGTGACTCTGAGTTCCGGGCGGTATTTTCAGCTCAGCTTTACTGTTTATTGTGGGCACCTCAATTTTTGTACCTAGGGCGGCCTGTGAGAAGGTTATAGGCACCTCAGTATACAGGTGGTTTCCTTCTCTCTGGAAGATTGGATGCGGTTTTATATGCGTCACCACGTACAAGTCACCCGGCGGGCCACCCCTTATTCCCGGCTCTCCTTCCCCCCTTATTCTTATACGAGTCCCATCATCCACCCCGGCAGGTATGTCCACCGCTATTTTCCTTTTAACTTGAACCCTCCCTAAGCCTTTACATTCGGGGCAAGGGTACTGGATTAATTGTCCTCTGCCTCCACATCTGGAACAGGTTGTGATCTGCACAAATCTTGCAGTCCCAGTTTCGCTAACTCGCTGTATTTGACCCGTTCCTCTGCATTGAGGACACTGAGTTGGTTGTTTGCCCGGTTCAATCCCAGAACCCTTGCACACCTCACAGTCTTTTGTATGGGGAACACTTATCTCCGTTTTTAGCCCCGAAACCGCTTGCTCCAAGCTTATTTCCATGTCGAATCTCAAGTCGTCTCCTGGGATAGGTCTCCTCTCCCAGTCCTCCCAACTTGGTCTGCGCCCCCGTCCCCGTCCTCTACCGAAAAGAATATCAAACACACTATCGAAGCCTCCGAATCCAAATCCGAAATCTCTGAAAATGCTGTCAAAGTCTATGTTTCGGAATATGTCTTCCTGCGTGTATCTTCCGCTTATACCTGCGTGTCCATATAAGTCGTATTGTTGGCGCTTCTCATCATCCGAAAGAACACCATAAGCTTCAGAGATTTCCTTAAATTTCTCCTCTGCATCAGGAGACTTGTTGCGGTCCGGATGATACTCCATGGCTAGTTTGCGATAGGCATTCTTTATCTGGTCCTTTGTAGCATCTCTCGAAACACCGAGAATTTCATAATAGTCGCGCTTAGACACTTTCTTTCCCCATTAAAAACTGTATTTTTCATAGAGAAATATGAATTATACTAATAAAAAAATTTGGGATTTTAGATTTTATTTTTTCTCCTCGTCAACCACCTTAAAATCTGCGTCAACCACTTTTTCTTTTTTTCCTTCTCCGGGCCCACTATTAGTGGAACCTGCTCCGGCGGCTCTGGCCTGCTCTGCCTGTGCCTGTGCTTGTTGCTGGGCAACCTGTTGGTAAACTGCTGTGCTCACTTCTTGTAAAACATTCTTCAAAGCCTCTATTTTGTTCTTTATTGGTTCTATGTCCTTTGCGCTTAAAGCTTCTTGTAGCTCCTTTACCGCCTTTTCTAGTCTACTTTTCTGGTCTGCTGCTATTTTGTCCCCTAGGTCTTTTATGGTTTTATTAGTGGTGTATATTAAGGAGTCGGCTTCGTTTCTGGTTTCAGCTTCTTCTTTCTTCTTGCGATCTTGTTCTACGAATTGTTCCGCTTCTTTTATCATTCGCTCTTTTTCAGCATCTGAGAGTTTGGTGGTTGCAGTTATGGTTATTTTCTGCTCGTTTCCTGTAGCCAAATCTTTAGCAGACACGTTTAGTATACCGTTCGCATCAATGTCGAAGGTGACCTCTATCTGCGGCACGCCTCTGGGTGCCGGTGGGATACCAGTGAGATTGAACATTCCCAATGAAACATTGTCAGCAGCCATCGGTCGCTCACCTTGAACAACATGAATAGTTACTGTGGTTTGGAAGTCTGAAGCCGTTGAGAATATTTGACTCTTTCGGGTTGGAATAGTGGTGTTTCTCTCGATGAGCTTGGTCGCTACACCCCCTAGTGTTTCTACACCTAAGGATAAGGGAGTTACATCGAGTAGCAGTATATCGGTTACTTCGCCCGCTAGTACCCCTCCTTGTATTGCGGCTCCCATAGCCACGCATTCCATGGGGTCTACTCCTCTTTCCGCGGGCTTTCCCATAAAGTCTTCCACAAATTTGCGAACTATAGGCATTCTAGTTGGTCCACCAACAAGGATAATTTTGTCAATATTCTTTGGTGTTAGTTTAGCATCGGCAAGTGCTTGCTGCATTGGTCCCCGACAGCGTTCAATAATTGGAGTAACCAGTTCTTCTAACTTGGCTCTTGTTAAGTTTATGTTCAGGTTCTTAGGTCCACTGGCATCCGAGGCTATGAAGGGAAGATTAATGTTCGCTGTTAATGAGGTTGATAGTTCTATTTTCGCTGTTTCCGCTGCTTCTCGGAGTCTCTGCATGGCTGTCTGGTCGTTACGCAGGTTGATACCTGTTTGTTTTTTGAATTGCTCCACCAGATAGTCCACGAGCGTATTATCCATATCTGTGCCCCCGAGCTGAGTGTTTCCGCTGGTGGATTTTACTTCAAAAACGCCTCCACCGAACTCCATTATGGTAACGTCGAGTGTTCCTCCGCCGAAGTCGAAGACCATGATTTTCATCTCTTTCTCGGCCTTGTCTAAACCGTAAGCTAAGGAAGCCGCTGTGGGCTCGTTTATGATTCTCACGACCTCTAGGCCTGCTATGGTTCCTGCATCCTTGGTGGCTTGTCTCTGATTGTCATTAAAGTATGCTGGTACAGTGATTACCGCCTTGTTCACCTTTTCTCCAAGGAAGCTTTCTGCATCTCTCCTTATTTTCTGGAGAAGAAACGCTGAGATCTGTTGAGGCGAGTATTCTTTTCCTCGAATTTTAACCTTGTAGTCAGTACCCATCTTTCTTTTTATAGCTATCACTGTTCCTTCCGGGTTTGTAATCGCCTGTCTTCTTGCTGGTTCTCCTACCAGAAGAGTTCCGTCCTCTGTAAAGGCTACGTATGATGGGAAAGCTTTTCCATATAGCGTAGTGCCCTCAGCACTGGGTATTATTACAGGTCTGCCAGCCTCCATAACTGCTGCTGCAGAATTACTTGTGCCCAAATCTATTCCGATAATTTTTTCCTTCTTTTTGGTTTCCGCCATTTTCATTTCCTCCTAATTTTTTTAATTGTCTCTTATGTGTTCAACATTAACTTCGTTTTTCACCGGGTTTTTAGCGACTTTAACAATGCTCGGTCTCACAACCTTACCTTCAAGCATATATCCTTTCCTCAATTCTTCAACAATGGTGTTGTTAGGATGTTCTTCTGTTTGGACTGTGAGGTAGGCCTCATGCAGATCCGGGTTAAAACTTTTACCCACGGCGTCGATTACACACACCCCTTCCTCACATAGTAGTTTGAATAATTTATTATAAATCATTTCTACTCCTTCTACTAAAATATCCTTCTCTTTAGCCTCTTTCTGGTTCTTAATCGCGAGTTCAAGCTCGTCCAAAATTACTAAAATTCTATTAATAAACAGTGCTTTTTCCCGTCTAATTATATTCCCCCTTTCCTTCTCCACCCTTTTCCTATAATTATCAAAATCTGCCTGCAAATATTTCAAACGGTTTAAGTAGTCTTCAGCTCTTTTCTTCTCCTCCTCTAATGATTTCTCCAGCGATTCTATTCGCTTATCTTTTTCCTCTAATTCTTTTTCAATCTTTTTATCCTTTGATTCCTTTTTCTTTTCATCCTTGGACTCCGTCATACAGTTTCACCCACAGACCAGTTTCACTCAGAATCAATTTTTTCCTTCAATACTTTTTATTCCTTTCTCTTTTAACCTCTTGATAACTTCATCGACAATTGTCTCCCTCATGTCCAGTTGCTCTGATATAATTTCACAGGTGGTGCTCTTCTGATCCAAGATCCTATACATTACCCGCCGTTCCTGCCTCGTCAGGTCGCCCATCGAAATAAGAGCTTCCCTCATAGCCAGATTTCTAAGATAAAGTAATTTGGAGAGCTTTCTCTCAATAGAATTAACCTCATCTTCAATATCAGAAATAAAAAGGTTTAACTCGTCTAACTTTTCACTTTTAGGCCTCAAATCACTGATTTTCTCCAGACGGCTTTCAAATTCTTCTAAAACGTTCTTATCCTCAGACCACTCATTTGGATCATCAAAACATTTCAGAGACTCACTATAAAGGTTGGATGCAAAATTTATTCTTAAAGAATAAAATTTCTTAATAGTATAAAGCTTCCTTTTCGGACCAGCAGGGCTCTCCACCTCAATACTCTCAATTATACCCTCGGCCTCCATATTCTTCAGGTGTTTATTCACATTCTGCTGACCCAAGCCAAGTTCTTTTGCCAACTGTAAGGCGTATGCCGGTTCCTCACTGAGCTTCTGAATAATCTTTCTCTTAACCGGATTATCAATAACCGACATTACTGCCTCCAATTCGTCTGGATTACAAGTACCCATAACTTTCACCACGATTCAAAATTTTTATCGTGAATGAGGGGAGACATGATCTAGGGAATACACGCATGAGTATTATACAAATTCTAGTTGTAAACCTCAAGTTGTTATTTATAAACCTTGTGGTTAATAAATTAACAAGCAGAATTAAAAAATCAGAAACAATAAACATCTCTTTCCATAAAAACAACCTTAAAATATCTATAAATTGGAAGAAATTAAAAAAATAAAAAAAGAAGATTTTATTCTAATCCCTTAATCTTCCTCTTTTATATCAACTTTAACAGGTTCTTCTTTTGGGGTAGGTTCTTTCTTGGGAACCTTTAGTGTTAGAATGCCCTTCTTAATTTCCGCTTCTGCTTTCTCAGGTATAACTTCTTCTGGGAACACAATGCATCTTCTAAAGGATTGATACGATCTCTCGCGGTGTAGGTAGCTCTTGTCTTTCTCCTCTTTTTCCTCACTTATTTCGCCACTGATATCTAAGCTGTCTTTGGTTAGGTTTAGGTTTACTTGATCCTTGGAAAGTCCAGGCACTTCAGCGGTAACTGTATAACCGTCACCGTTGTCTTCTAAATCTAATCTTGGGAAACGGGATAAGGGCCTGAATTCTACGATTCTTCTGGCAGGTACTATATCAAACCATGGTCTTAACAGGGCATCGAAGCTTTTTCTAAAATCTTCGAATATGTCTTCAAAGGGCCTATATATGTCTCTTCGGCTTCCAAATGGTTCTATTTCGGTTGATTCTTTTTTGTCTTCAGTTTTACTCATATGCTACACCTCCAGTATACATATTATAGTAGTATACTACTTCTGGTTGTATACTCTAAGTAGTTATATATAAATCTTTCGGTCAATAAACCGACACAGTTCCCCAATATCTCCTATTGTGAGATAGTGCTATTTTGTAACTTTTCCTCACCTTCCACGCTTTAAATGAGCATTTTTCACCGCCTTAAACGCCTATGCTAACAGTTCTAAAATAGCGGTGTTTAAACAGAATTATGCTGAACTACCGCTAGATGCATAGGGAGCGATTATACACCCTCAAAGAAGCAAAACAACCACTAGGCGTCACGACACGAACCATCCAGAAATGGGACAAACAGAACAAGCTCCGAGTGGTCAGAACAGCCGGCGGCCGAAGAATACCCGAAAGCGAAATCA
>NZ_JBRAKS010000197.1:0-7415 GCF_052745115.1 Candidatus Jordarchaeum sp. | reverse complement strand
CTGCTCACCAGCCAAAACCAGTTTTAATAACCTATTTCATTTTCAAATACTGAAAGGCGCGATTAAACTTTTAAAGCAGGCCGCAGCAATCGCTGACCTCGGAGTTGACACGGCTCTTGGAACCATCGTCCCAGGTATGAGTGAAACAGAGCTCGTGGGTATTATTGAGGAAGCCATGAGACGAGCGGGAAATCAGTGGGCATGGGCTTTGACCGGAGGCCATGAAGTAGGCACTGGCGATAGAGCCACTTACCATATGGGTGCCACAACTCCCGCAACTCAACGCCTCATACAACACGGAGACAATGTTATTGTTGACTTACACAGCACTTATGAGCTACATTATTCAGATCTAACGCATAATATTATTATGGGCAGTGCTACGAGTGAGCAGAAGAAATTGGCGGAAGTTTATGTGGATGCCGTAACCACTCTTTTTGACTCTATGCAGCCGGGGGTAAAGGTTGGAGAAATTGCCAAGAAAGTGTTTGGAACTGTTGAGAAGGCCGGGTATGGAAGTAATGTTGTTCAGATGTTTGGACATGGAATTGGTGCAATAGGTGACGAATGGTATTTACCCATAATTGGATACGGTCCTTATAGCGAGAAAATATTGGAGCCGAATATGGTGGAGATTGCTGTTTGTATTCTAAATAAGCCTGGCGTTGCGGGTTATCGACTGGAGTATCCTATGCTGATAACAGAAAATGGTGCCCAACCTTTAGCAAAGACGCCTATTGAGCCCACTATATTATAAGTACCATTTTTTTAATTTTTAAAAGTTTTTTTACATTTCATCTACTTTTTTGGAGTGTGGTCTTTTTAAGGGTTTGTTTTATATTTTATTAAGTTGAGATAATTTTTAACATCCGTTTTTCGAAGAAAAGTTTTATTATTCTCAGATTTCAATTATTAGTTATAGTAGTTAGTGAGGCTGGTTTTTGTGTCTTTCATTGAAGAACCTCATTTTACCCAAAGTAGGCAACGTTTTAGATTCTTATCTTTAAATAGTGATAAGCTTATTCAACTGGTCTCTGATGTGGTCAATAACTATCAAGATGGTGGTTTTAAAAGACAGGAATTATTCAGGGATATTCGTGATCGTCATTCCATAGATGTTAGTAGCCTGGACAAGGAATTCTTGGAGGAATTGGAGAACGGTGCGGGAATTATTTACATGCATGGTAAGTACAATTTCAATATGAACCGTCTTTTAATGCTTATGAATATGTTTGTTAAAGAAATTGAGCGCGTTGATAAAGATAGAGCTATCGAGTTAAGGCAAAAAATTAACCAAATTAATATGAGAATTAATACTCTCACTGGGGAAATAGGTGTCGAAGCGGCTAAACCAATGCTACCTGCGTTTGAGGAAATTGAGGAAGAAGAACAAACGGTTGGAAGTACCGAGACAGTATCATTATTCGAATTAGAACCTGTTGATAAGGCTCTCACCACTTATATTAAAGAGTATGATAAACTTAGTTTCATCCAGATCGCCTCTGTTCTAGGCATCTCTGAAGACGAAGTTAAACAAAGATTAAACCGCATGCTAGACCAAGGACTTATAATAGGAAATATCCAAGATGACTACTTTATACGAGAAGCAGTAAGCACCATAATAACTCCAACTGAGATGGTGGAAATAGAGGAAACAAGCAAGATAGTGGAGCCCATTGCCATTGAAACCACTCCTGCAGAAGAAACAGTTACTGCAGATTATGCGGCAGAAACAGAAGAGGTTGTTGAGGAGCCCATTATTGAGAAGCCTACTGTGAAGATTGTTGAGAGGCCTGTGATTGAAAAACCTGCAGTGAAAGTAGTTAAGGAAACTGCTGTGGTGGAGAAGCCTGTTATTGAGGAGCCTGTGGTGGAGAAGCCTGTTATTGAGGAGCCTGTGGTGGAGAAGCCTGTTATTGAGGAGCCTGTGGTGGAGAAGCCTACTGTGAAGGTTGTTGAGAAGGTTCCACCTGAAATTGTTTATACTAAAAAAGAAGTTAAGGATATTTATAAGAGGATGAAATTGTTCATTGAATTGGTTTCTCAAGTTCTGGAAATGGTGGTGGCTCCTGAAAAACGTGGATTCTCTGTAAGGGACTTGTCTAAGCTGGTTTATGATTATTATTTCCTACCTATCGACGGTTCTTTTGATGTAGAGCCATTTGTGGAGCTAAGTAAAGAAGGTGTAGTTAAAGTCGAAGATGCGTGGGTAAGGATTGATTTAGAAAAATCACTTAACCTTTTTAAAAACCAGTATATCCCTGGAATAAGAAAGGTAAAAAAGAGAACCGCGTCAAGTCTAGAAAAGGCTCTAAAGCAGCACATTGAAGATTTGGTAGAGGATATTATCAGCCAAGCTAGAAGTTGACTGAAAGAGTTTTAGACTGGTATTTACTTTTACCAATTATATGTTCTTGCAGTAGCCTATTATTTCGAAGTCTTCCTTATCGAACTCGTCAGCAGTCCACTCCTCTATTTCCTTTATAATTTCTTTAATTTTGTCCGATGGTCCTGAGATTGTGTCCTCATTTATGTTCAGTCTATATTTTGACCTTGCACACTCTTCTATGGCTAGTTTGAGAAATTTTTTTGCTTTTTCTTCTGGTATCACGAACTTTTTTGCTATTCCCGGAATTATATCCTTCTTTTTTTCTACAAGTTCAGAAGAATTTAGTATTTCACTCATACCTGCCTGCTCTCCTATAATCTCGAATTTTTCAAGTTTAATTTTTTCTTTTTTATTTTTTCGTATCTCTAGAAGGTTCCCTCTATCTGCCACAGTTCCTGTACCAATCTGGGTAGAAAGGCCCCAATATCGCTTATAATCCCTATGGCATAGGTTCCTCGGTCTGTGAGCTTTGTTACCACTGCTGGATTAATATCTACACACACTGTTCTAACTGTGGAGGGAAGCATATTTCCCACTGCGATAGAGTGAAGTGTGGTTGCCAGCATTAGAACTAGGTCGGCGTTTTTCAATGCATTCCTCATTGCATCTTGTGCTTCCATGACATCGGTAATAACGTCGGGTACTGGCCCATCATCTCTTATAGATCCTGCTAACACTAAGTCCACATTGTTTCTAATGCATTCATACATGATTCCACTTTTTATAACTCCTTTCTCCACTGCTTCCTTAAGTGAACCAGCTTTTCTGATTAAGTTTATTGCCATTAGGTGATGGCGATGCCCCCCTTCATAGTTTTCAAGTGTTTTTAGATCCATTCCCAGAGAGGTGCCGTATACACTATTCTCTACGTCGTGTACTGCTACCGCGTTTCCTGATAGGATTACATGAACATAGCCCATCCTTATCAGTTCTGATAGTGCGGGGGCTGCTCCCGCATGAATGACTGCGGGACCCGGAACCACTACGATTTTTCCTCCGTTTTTTCTGAGCTCGAACATCTCCATCGCTATCATACGAGTAAGGGAAAGCGTGGGTTTCTCTGATGATGTGGTGCTGCTCATAAAACTAAAAATCTCTTTTTTTCGAGATCTTTCTGGAAGTGTAACCTTTATTCCCTTATTTCCAACAACGACCAGTTCTCCTTTCTTTACTTTTCTCATAGGTATGCTATATGGTTGGCCGTCTCTTACCACGATTGCTTTATCCATTTCTTGGTTTTCTGCCTTTACCCATTTCCCATTTATCATAATGAAGGTTGGGTGATTAGTTGTCGAGTAAAAATCATCGGGGAGTACTCCATCAGCCGGGGCTAGAATCAGCTCCGCATCGACCGCCTTCTCGGTTACCACAGCGCCTAGTTTTTGAAGTTCAGCTAAGATTGTGTCGAGGTGCTGTCTGTTTTTGCCAATAATACGCATACGGGTGTACGAATAATCGTTTTTCGTTTTTCCAATTCTGAATTCTAAAACTTCAAATTCGCCGCTTAGATCGTAAACTGCTCCAAATACTTTAGGCAGTATCATAGAATCAATTATATGACCAGTTAATTCTATTTCAGCTTCGCTCAATTTGAATTCCTTCTACATGCGCTATGATTATCATAAAATATGATGCCGATGAGAATTTCCATGTTTTCTTTTTCACAAAATTTATTCTTAGTTGCTCTGTTTTGGGAATAAGAACAGATTTTTATAACATTTATGGCAATGGTAAGCCTTTTGGATATATTATATATTTTTTGTGGATTTTAAATATCCTCTTAAAGAATATTATTTAGATAAGCAATTAAGCGGCGTCTTTAGATGTTTCGAATTTATTGGAATAATCGAAACAAAGTTATTAAATATATGTTGAATTAGCCCAAGGATTTGTGTTTAAAATGTATTACCCCTTGAATTTTCCAATTGTATTCTATTCAAACGCATTTACTTCAGTTGCGTTCCCACTCTATTCTAGTCAGTTATCTCCGGGAATTAATTTTTCAAGTTTTAGTATGTTTACCTCAGCACCTTTAGAATTTCTTATTCCCTTAATTTTAATTTTTTTCAGCTTTGTTTGTTCCAATGGAAATATGTCTTTTTCTCAGTATTTGCTCACACAGGATAGGGTAAAACTACTTAACGGAAAGCGAGTCATAGCGGAGGAGGATGTATACCAACTGCTTCCCGGGTTAGGGAATGGAAATTTTAAATTTCCTTCCTATGAAAATTTTTTAATTTTCAATGAAGAATTAGATGAAGAATTGGAGTTCGCGTACGAGCTAACTATGTGTGGGAAAAAGATATCTTCCTACTTCCATATTTTCATGAAACAACATTTTACCCAGGAAGTTTTAGATTCCAAAATACAGTCTATTTTATCTGCTTTTAATCTAAATACTGACTACACGAGGGTTTCTTTTGATCTGTTGGAAAACGCATTTTTGAGTATGGTAGGAGGAAAATACTTTTCAAAAATTCGTAAAATTAAGAGTGAAAGGAATCTTTTGCTTCTTGAGGCAGAAGGAAGAGCAACTTACATTGCTGTTATCACCTTGAAAGGGTCTCCAGATTACGAGTCATTAGATCCTGGATACATGGATCTTTTTATTAAATCTATTCAAAACTTGGATGTAGATGTAAGTCTGGTGATTCCGTTCAAATTTGTGAAAGTTAACGAATCTGAAAGCATGTTAAAGAAGGATTTGAGAGTCCGTATTCTGGTGAATGGTAAAATTCCCGTGAAATACTTTGAGGTATCTCCCTACTTGGTTATAAGGGAGCCTTCTCTTGAAAATCTTAAAAACCATATGAAAAGGGTAAGTGTTGCTGCAAGTGCAGCCTGGTCCGGAGTTAAAAAAAGATTGAGTTTAGAGTTTTTGGACTCAAAGGAGATCAAAAAATTTTTACACCACATAATTTGCAGGCGATTACTTCCTGAGAGAGAGCTTTTTCGTATCAAAAATCTAGCTACCTACTTAAGAATTCCCACTATGATGTTCCAAGAAATGACCAGATATCAAATGATAATTCCCAGTGCGGTAAAAGAAAGCAATAGCCACAACAATAATAGAGTTTTGTTGGGTAATACCGATCTGCTTGGACGAAACGTACCTGTTTGGATGGGACACGATGACTTCTCAAAATGCGTCGTGATTCTCGGCGAATCTCCCCAAAAAATTAATTTCTTGTGGAGTCTTCTTAAGAAGATTTCTAAACCCTGGACCATTTTCGATTTTAAGGATGAATTTAGCAAATTTAAAGACTTTAGAGATTTAGGTTTCTTTTTTGCCCCGGGCTCCGACTCAGAACCACTAAGGATTAACCTTTTTGATTCTATAGGAAAAACTCCTGCCGAACACGCAGCATTCTTGCTCAATGTTTTCAAAAAGGTTTTTGAAAATGAGTTCGAAATGGTTGAGGAGCCTCTTTGTAAAATTTTGAGCCATTTCAGTGCTCAAGTTAGGTACAAACAGGGACTTAATGAGCTAAACAAGGCTTTTGATGAAATATTTAAATTGAATGATTCCCCTGAACAGTCATCCGTCAGGGAACTTGCCTCCCTACTTCGTAATCTTCAGCATGGCATTATGAATAAAATCTTCTTTAATGAAGATTCTAATGTAGATCTAAAAAGACTGATTAATGATTGTGTACTCATTGATTTAACTCAAATAATATCTAAAGCTGACATTACTGAATTAAAATTTCTCTTGGCTTATATACATGGGCATTTATTCAATAAATCGACTAAAAATAAGAGTGAGCTTAGACACTTAACAGTAATAAATTGCCCCGAAAATAATTCGAACCTAATCAATTTTCTTACAAAGGTGATTTTTAAATCTTCTTTACCCGATACCAGTGCAGGTCTCATTCTTATTACTTCACAACCTCAAGACCTTAATGGTGTCGAAAGTCTAGATTCCTACTATAAGATTATTTTTAACAGTGTCAAAGAGACTAAGAATACTGCTGAAATATTAGGAACTACCCCCCAGATCATAGAAAATCTTGGTAAAGATGCCCTAATGATAATTCCAGAAACAGAAAAACAGATAATATTTCATCCCGACTACGATAAAAACTTACTTACTGAGGAAATATATTTCTCTAAAATTCCAGAAAAGCAAATCGTCAGTAAATTAAATACAGCAGCAACTTCGAGTGAAAATAAAGAAGAAACTGGGAATGAACTCTTTCCAGAAATATCATCCAATTTATTAAACGGGGACTTCATAACCGCCGACGCATTTCTCAAAGGAGCCCGTAACTCAAACAAAATATCATTCGATACATCCTATAATTTTAGTAGTGACCAAATTGAAACCCTTGTTGAAAGAATTTCACACATGCTTGAAAGAGAAATGTATTTAACGGATATCTATATATCCCGATTAACCAGTCTTCCCTATAATATTGTTAATAAAATTTTGCGCGAAATCTTAAACCAAGATTCGGATATTCAGAGAATATACGTACCAGTTGTTGGAAATAAAGCTAACATTCCTTTATATTATTCAAAATTTGGACCTAAATATGAGAGTGTACAAGACAAGTACTTAAAGGACACCTTAGAAGAATGGTGTTTCAAAACCGGTACGCAACTGTCTGTAAAAAAAGATCTTGAAGCCGGAGCAGATGGCCAAATTGAATCCCATCATCTAAAACTATTCGTCCACAGACCCGAAGATAATGAGCTAAAAAACATATTTCAAAAATTATTTCTAAAATATAATCAAATTGCTATCCTCTTTCTTTACGATAAAGATCTTATCGAGGCCGAAAAGCTAAACAGCCAATGGAGAATACCGCTAATTATGGGATGCCTCAGCAACCTCAATGTCTTTCTCAAAGAGATACAGACGGTCTCCACTGAAAAAATGCTTAACCAAACCTACACCAGTGAGAAAGAATTACAGGAATTCATTTCATGGCTTGAGGCTGACACCTAAACTCCCCACCCATATTATTGCTATGAAAAAGCTTTTCGCTTCAGTCCGAGAGGGGGCTGACCAGATAGCCGG
>NZ_JBRAKS010000196.1:0-7429 GCF_052745115.1 Candidatus Jordarchaeum sp. | reverse complement strand
TGAGATACCATAAGTACAAGAAAAGAATTTGGGCTTAACTTAATGACATTGCCCCAATACCACCCCCAGCAATTAAGGGTACTCTTAACTGCGGTGCTGCCCAAGCAATGCTGGTAAGAGTGGGTAGTTGCTTAATATTTTTGAAACCGTAGCCCTCCAAACCCACGAGAACTACTGCATCCACTCCTAGTTTCTCTGCATGCTTGCAAAAATCTACAGTAGCCCCTTTATGAATCCAAGTTATATTAGATTTCTTGATACGTTCAATATACTCATCAGGTCTATAGCCCGCAGTCTCGATTGCGGGAACATCTTCTTGGAAACAAGCCTCAAACATTTCATCAATTTGTGGACAACCACCAATAGATATGTTTACAATAAATGGATTATTTGTGGCCTTCCTCAATTTTTGAATATCTTCTCTTAGTTTATCAGGGGTCCTACTGGTGGCTGCGGTAAGACAACCGACAGCGCCTGTATTGGATACCGCCGCAGCAAAGTCCCAAGTACCAATTCCGCTTAGACCACCTTCTATAATTGGATATTTACAATCCAAAAGTTCGGTTAATCTGGTTCTCCACCTCACTTCAAATCACACCCGTAAAATAATTGAAATTAGGAGAGGTTTTTAAATTTCCTAGAATTTTAATCAGTTCTGAATCATAATTTGGAAACAGGTTCGAAAGCATCTTTAGAACATATCGGTGTTATTATCTTTTTGGATACTTGGGACTTCTCCTCTCAAAGAAGGCATTTATGCCTTCGGAAAAATCGGCTGTGCTCATACAAACCGCTTGATTTCGATTTTCGAGGAATATTGCTGCTTCTAGATTTGGGGCGTCTATGTTCTGGTTTATTGTTTCTTTGGTTAAACGTAATCCCAGAGGACTCTTTTTCAGCATCTCTCTTGCTAATTCCAAAGCTGCTTCGAGTAGCTGGTCATCGGGAACTACTTTGGATACAAATCCTATTCTATCCGCTTCCTTTGCATCAAAAAATCTTCCAGTGTACATAATTTCAGCGGCTCTTGATAATCCTATTAATCTGGGTAAAAAGTAGCTACTGCCCATATCCGATCCTGTAAGGCCGATATTTATAAACGCAGTGTTAAATCTTGCGCTCTCACCAGCTATTCTGATGTCACAAGCCATGGCTAGCGCAAAGCCACCTCCGGATGCAGGGCCTTTTACAGCCGCTATTACTGGTTGGTTGATTTTTCTTAAGGTTATCATTATTTCAGAGATCCTCTTCAAACCATACATTTTTCTTTTTATTTCATCGCCCACATTCAAATATTTTAGATTCGAATATTTTTTAGGAATTTTGTCCTCAGGTACAAAAAGCGAACCTTCTTTGATATCCATACCAGCGCAGAATCCATGTCCTTCACCTGTAATTATCAATACTCTACAGTCCAGGTTCCACTCCAACTCACTAAGCAAGTCGTGGAATTCTTCTATCATTTCAAAATCCACTGCGTTAAGTCTTTCCGGTCTATTCAAAGTTATAATGCCGATTCCTTCCTCCAATTCTTGGTATTTTATATTTTTGTATTTCTTCATACAATACCTCCTATAAAGTATTCAGTTATTTTTAATATAAAAAATTATATAATATATCATATTTAATATAAAAAATATAAATAGTATACTAATAGGAAAATACTATTTAGAATACAGAACTTATGCAGATGCTATCTACTATTTCTTGAGGGAAGTACAAGTGTAGCACTAGCCGGACAGATATTGTGACCCTCTCTTAGTACACTTACTTCTAAATCTACAAGATATTGCCCATCTTCGGTATAAGTTTTAGTAACTTTTCCTGATGCCGATATTATACTACCCGCGGGTACTGTTCCGCGTATCTGAATTTTGCGCTTTTTGATCCAAGCCCCAGGTCCCGACCAGTTAGTGAGTAATCGGTCCACAAAACCTTCGAATATAGGGGTGTTGAGGAAAATACTTTCTACTCCTTGATCCCTAGCGTATTCAGGATTAAAATGACCAGGAAAGAAGTCTCTTGTAGCGCCGACACCGGTAATTATTTTTCTATAAGTTACGTTCAGTTTGATTTCTGGAAGTTCTTCTCCTTCTTTCACGTCTTCCCAGTAGCGGGTCTGGTAGCGGTTTCCAGTTTTAAGTAAGAACATTTTTATTACCTCTTCTTAACACTATATCGAAAAAGCGTATTCCTTACTGAGCATACAACTTCTCCTTTTTGGTTACGAAAAATTATCAAAGTGTTGATAAAATGTCCAACACCTAATGCGGTGTTCTTCTCTTCGCTTACACTGACTACCTCCTCTTGATAATTAATCCAATCACCTACAATTACTGGTCGATAAAACTCAGACTCGGTAGAAACATTTATCATGGTTTCACCTGGAAGAGGAACTTGAGTCGGTAACCACGCGTGTCTTGTTTCTCCGTCGGGACGCCATAAAAGATGCATACAATACATAATCAGCAAAGCTGGGGGTAATAGTATTCCGCCCCATTGTCTCTTCGCATATTCTTCATCCCAGTAACTTGGGTTACCATCCTCTATTACTGAACAGAAGTATTTTATTCGCGAGTGGTCTACTTGGTCATCTGCAAATACTGTTTCTCCTTTTTTTCCAATCCATTTTTTTGCTTCTTGGTATGTTCCAAATGCAAGACGTCCATGTACATCAACATCTGACTCTTCATAACTTTTTTTATTTGCCTTCATTCCAGACACTTCACATCACCTACAATGATTTATGGAAGTTTTTGAGATTACATTGTAGCGTTTAAACTTTCATCATTCTCTTTTTTATTTTTCGGTAAATTTGCTTTAATGTTGCTTTTCAAGCTAACTATAGTTTTTAGAGAAGAAGATATGGTCAAATTTCTATAATATAATCTAAGAAATTAGCAAGGAAATTCTTTTTCTTTTTAAGGTTAAGCAAATATTATGAGAAGAATTAGGATTATCCTTCAAGCCTATGGATATAAGATTTCTATTAAGATAAGTAAAAACAAAAAGGGAGGATTGTTGCCATTAGATTTCTCAGTTTTTGTAATCCTCCTAATCATGTTAGGTTAAAAATTTAATGCTAAAAGAATGTGACGAAGTTTATAAGATCTTTTACATGGTCCATAAGATAATTTGCTATCTCATTAAAAAAGAAACATGCATTTTCTAATGAAACAAGTATAGTTGGATCTAAAGATTTTTCAATCGCCTTTTGTGTGAAAGCATTTTTCATGTCCAGAAATAGATCTATATCTCTCATTACTGTTGGTGCTCCAGTTTTGTCTTTTTCGGTGAAAAATTTTAAGAATTTTTCAAAGACTAATGAAACGTGTTCACCAATTTTCAAGAAATCCCAATAAAGTTCTTCAGGAATTTTTGACAAGTCTATTGGGTACAAGATTTTAACAATTTCCACTACATAGTCTGCAATAGTTTCAATCCTTTTAAGAATAATACTCCAAGCGATACAAAGGTTACTTCCTTCGACACCTATTCTCCTAGCTATAACTGCGTTCTTGTTAGCAACCATAAGTAATCTTCTCATTGCCAAGTAAGAACGATCAATTTCGTTATCCTGTTCGATTATCTCATTTATCATCTCTAAATTTTTTTCTTTTAGAGCTTGAATAAGGTCTTTTAGCATAAATGAGGATAATAATACTAGTCTTGTTACTTCTTCACGAACATCCAAGTTATTCGGATCCAAGATGTTTCTAATATCAATTGATTTAGTTGATTCAGAGATTACTCTAAATCCAAGTAGTTTATTTAGGGAGTTGCGTATAATTTTCCTTTGTGAGGTTGTCAAGGACTCTTGTTTAGTAACTATCTTTAAGTTGTCAACACCCATAACATAATTTCCAATTATTGCTGCTTCCAATTCTGCTTTATCCAAATCATCAATAACTACCTTATTTATCGATCTCTGTTGACTCCTTTCTTGATGAGCCAATAATATTCGTAGTACACCATTTGAGGTTTCTTGAATTGCGAGTTTATCCCCTTTCTTTATACGATTCTTCTCAACCCAATTTTTAGGGAGTGAAATAAGATAGGATGATTTTCCCAAAGTTTGCACTTTCCGAAATTCTAATCCCTCATTCTTCTCAACCGTTGACAAATTGTTCACTGTCCAATATTAGATTTGTGTTATATACGTGTTTAAACCGTTATATACTTTGTATATATTAATATTATCTTCTTGCATTTCAAGTGTTTTTAAGAATTTATTTTTGTATAGTTTTGTTTGCTTTTATTATTTATTCAACCAATTTTTTCATAAACATCGTAAAAAGCTCAGAGGAAAAAATTTGTCTAACGCTTTGTTTCTATTGGATAGCGCGGATTCACTGTCCTTTTTTAGGAAGAAATCTTTTATGTTTTTCTTTTGAAGAAATACCAAGACCAGTTAATCAGCATGTAGAGGATAAAAAAAGAAGGATGTTGCTTTTGGTTCTTATTTTCCCTTCCTAATTGCTTCAAATCGGTCTAAATTTAGGTATACTGATTTCCTTTGTTACGTCATCAAAAACAACTTCTACATCCATATCAACTTTGGCATCCTGTGGTTTGCACTCGATGAGGTTGCTTAGCATATGAACGCCTTCTTCCAACTCGACGAGAGCGATTATGAATGGAATATCTTCTCTAAACTCTGAATATGCTGTACTAAAAACTACACAAAAACTGTGTAATTTTCCTTTTCCGCTAGCTTCGATCCAATCCAAGTTTGATGATAAGCACTTCGGACAGAATTCTCTGGGATAGAATACTTTTTCATCACAATCTTTGC
The DNA here is from genome assembly GCF_052745115.1 of Candidatus Jordarchaeum sp. Classification (NCBI taxonomy): domain Archaea; kingdom Promethearchaeati; class Candidatus Jordarchaeia; order Candidatus Jordarchaeales; family Candidatus Jordarchaeaceae; genus Candidatus Jordarchaeum; species Candidatus Jordarchaeum sp. Next base: position 2,634 of record NZ_JBRAKS010000196.1, on the reverse strand, counting down.
ATTGCTGAATCATCAGTTTGTGCTCCTTTGCTGCTTCCCAGTACTTCCTTGATATTGGTGTAGGTGTTGGTAAAGGTTTTTTATAAGCCACCTTGTTTCACCTCCCGAGTATTAGTGTAGCGTGATGGTACATCATTCCGCCGTGTAATTCCAAGAAAGCTACTTCCGCTCCATCAACTTGTCGCTTTTCGGCTTCTCCCCTTAACTGCCGCATCGATTCTATTATGTGGTGAATAAGAGGACCGACACCGTCGTGCACACCACATAATAGCCCGCCGTGTGTGTTAATAGGGAGTTCACCTCCAGGCTCTGAGTGTCCTTCTTCAAAGAATTTTCCACCCTCACCCTTTTTAACGAAACCACAGTCCTCTAAATGCTCTATTGGTAGGAAGGCGAAAGGATCGGTCAGCATCGCAATATCAATATCCTTAGGAGTAAGTCCCGCCATTTTAAAAGCAGCACTTGATGTAATTCTGCTTCCTAGCTCATTTAGATTAGGAATCGAGGTTAAAACTCCATGGGTATGATGCTCTGCCATTCCGAGTATGCGTATCGGGGTATCAGTATACTCTTTTGCTTTCTTAGCTGAGCTAACGAGAATAGCTCCGGCGCCGTCAGCTGGTCTTGAACACATGAATAGGTGGTAAGGCCAAATTACTAAGGGTGACTTAACTACATCATCTACAGTTATGATGTCTTTGAAAACCGCGTTTGGATTCATGGAAGCCCATTTCCTCTGAGCTACAACTACACTTGCTAATTGTTCTTCGGTGGTTCCGTATACATGCATATGTCTTGTGGCCGGCAAAGCGTAGAAGGATATTATGTCAGCTCCATATGGAAGTTCAAACTCTGGGTGTGCCGCTACGCCTGTACCATACCCCGCTCGGAACTTGCCTCCACTCACACAAAGAACGTTCTTCACCTTTCCAGACGCTATTGCCATCATAGCAAATTCGATCTGATTATAGGTCGCAACGCCTCCCGCATCCATAGTCGATGAGAGATCGGGCTCAATTCCAAGATAATCATATACCTTAGCAGCTCGATCTCCTACGAAATCAGGTCCCATGTAATCAGGAACGCAGAATAAACCGTCTATATCCCCTTTATCAATACCTGCTTGATCCATAGCCATTTTACAAGATTCAGCGCAAAGTTCAGTAACCGATTTTTCGGATTTCCTCTCAAATTTTACTTCTCCGTACGAAACAAGAGCTATACTATTCCTTAAGGACATTTTCACCACACTTCCTTTTTTCATTGGAATCCTTCATAAAAACTTTCTGGAGTTTGCTACATGGGCAAATTAACCATATTTAAATTTTTACTAACTAATGAACAAGGAAAGAAATTCTACGGTCTGACCTATTTCATTCCCTCAAGCCTGTCCAAAAAAGGAGGCTCTAGAGGCCATAAAAAAGTCAAAAATAAGAAAAATCAAAAAGAGGCAATCTAGCTGGTCTTTGTTATAGATAGCCTTCTTGTTTCAGAAATTTTTTTGCTATTTCTAGCAATAGTACAGCTGAAGCACCCTTTTTTGTTTCGGGGATCCTTTCTGATACGTAGCGTTTTAATGCCTCAGTAATCTCTGTTGGAATTACGAGATAATAACTTAGTCCTTCTTTCTCGTTTTTTATTAGAGCCGCATTCTGCCGAATTAAATCTACAGCTTCCAGGGGTGTTATAGGGTTACCTCGCTTGTGCTCAATTCTCAGTATCTTGCAGAGTAATCCTACCGGTACCCTATCTTTAGAGAAGGCTCTGAGGATCTCCATTTCAACTTCTTCCTTTTTCCTCCCATCAGCAATTTCTCTCGCCGTTGCACGAATCTGCATTGTCACTCCCCTAGTCAATCTCTTCAGTCTTATGTCAAATCTTTTGACGTTCTCCCTATGACACTCCAGAAAATCATAATGCGACAAGTATGTCCCAACCACTTTTCTTCGATTCTCGGAACTCTTGCCACCAAGACCATAAACTTCGCCTATTTTTTCGTAACTCCAATCAGGATAACGCTTCTTAACCTTGTAGAGGAACTCTGCTATCTCCAAGTCCGATAACTGTTCTCGATTATAATTCTCCTTAAAACTCAGAACTTCTGCCTCTTCAGGGGACAGATCTTCCGTATAGCTAACCTCAATCTGCTCAAACTTGTTTAAAACCGCAGCCCTGATTCTTCTCCAACCCTGAACCGCTACTATATCCTCTCCGTATCCAAATCTTTTAAAGGAACAAACAAGAGGGGTGTTAATAATCCCGTCCCTCTGAATACTTTGTGCGAGTTCTTCCACATTAACCCATCCAGATTTTCGTCCCCTGCTACTAGTCCAAACGTATTCATGTCTAGCGGAACCGTATGATTCCCACTCCTTTTTTCCAAGTTTTAAGTTGAAACGTTTGACTATTTTAGGGTCTATTCTTATTCTCTTCAAATTTATTTTTTGCATACAAGGCATTGAACTAATATCTGATCTGAAATAACTCTCTTCCATTGACAAGTCCAACTTCTCCCGAGACTTAACTACCATATTACTACTTCCCGTAATACCCGCTTCTGGAACCACCGAGGCATTATTTCCTCGATTATGAGGCCCGTTTTGTAGAATTTTATTAAAAATATATTATTTTAGT
>NZ_JBRAKS010000195.1:0-7463 GCF_052745115.1 Candidatus Jordarchaeum sp. | reverse complement strand
ATGTTAAACATATCGCCTCTACGAAAGCGTAATCTAGAATAATATGAAACCCAAAAATGTTGTAAGAAAAACAGGAAAAACCCAAATTATTAGACAGTTCATCTAACCAAAAAGTTCATCAAAAAGTTCATCTAAGGATTTCCCCATAGAACCCAGCTTCCAAATTTTAAATTCATTACAAGGAAAAACATTACACTCCCCACATACCTCTACATTGTATGTTAAACCATCTTTTGGGCAAGTTATAGAATTAAATATTTTTTTCACCACATACAATCTCTCTCCACACACAATCTATTTAATCTTCTATCCAATCTCCAATATTCAGAAATCCAAAGCAAATCTTTAAGCGTATTATCCCTAATACAAGGTTTTTTAATCTTTTTGGGCAATGACCATTAACCAAAGCACATCTTTCCCACAGATTTTAACCATTTCCACACCACCACACAAAAAAGAGCTATGGTTACAATTCCCGGACATTTCTCAGAGAATGAAGTAAATACTACAACCAACAAAAACCCGTCCATTTCTATTACTTTTGACACTCCCCAAGACTAAAGTCGGGGGCTTTCCCGCCAAAGATTCCTGTAAAATACCTATTTTTGGGAATATGGTTTTCTGATTCTAGTTGAAAAAGGGTTACGTAACTGTTGCATGAAACCGTATATTTCTGTAGCGTACACGGTCTTCCAAAAGAAATAAAAAGAGAGACAGGGAATATTGGCTCTAACAATCACCCGACGTGTGGCACATGGGAGCCGAATGGGTGAACAGTCCCCTCCTAAGAATGTGGGGAGAGGGCCAGAGGAAACGATGAAGCCCTTTACCCAATGGAAAACCGTTCCCCCCGAATGCGGGCGGATGCAGTCCTTGTGCGGAAAGGCGGGTTGTACCCGAGATGAAGCCAGGGATGAAGCCCGAAGAATTTCTTATATACAGAAAGATATGGAAATTCAGAACGGTATATTTAAGTAAAGCCATCATAAAGTTTATTATGTGGAATAAATATTCAAATCAATAAGGAGATATTAGACCCAACAAGTTTGAATATTTATAATGCTGGAGGTACCAAAATTGTCTGAGGCAGAAACAAAAAAAAGTGGGGGACTCGTGAATCTTGTTACGGAACATCGACAAAAAGTTTCAGAACTACTCCAAGAACTAGGTCTAAAGGACGAATTTTTCGCAGTCATAATTAATGGAAAAAAAGCCAAACTCAACGAAGAAATAGAAAAAGGCACAAATATAATAATACTTCCCAAAATAAAGGGAGGATAAAAGAACAACAAAAACCACTCTAAAGAACATTCATCTCCCAACTCTTAATGGGAAAAATAGTCTATAACACACCCAAAAAATTCTTCATTGCAATCAAGATTTAAAAAATTTTTAAAAATAAGCAAGAAAAAATAGAAGGAAGAAACTTCCGAGAATGCATAGATACACGAGATTTAAATCCGTATTTTACTAGCTTTCGGTTATTGGAAGGGGTTCAACTTCTTTTACGCCCTTTTGTTTTCGCCACTCCTCGATAGGGATGCTGAACTTCTGTTCAACCCGCTCTCTGTGAATACTGTTATACGTGCAGAACGGAATTATTCGCCCATCAGGAGTACCATAATGAATCACACATCTGTTAACTCTCTCAATATCAAAGTTGTACGGATCCTGGAAATGCATCATACCCACCAGAATAATGGACCTCATAAAGTCTCCTAGAGCATCATACTCACCAGAACTCATAAGGCCACGCATAAGATTGAACAGCGTTCCCTTCTTCTTAAAGAACCGCAAAGCACCAGCCACAGCCCTCAACTTACCCTTAGTCCTAGCAAGCCTACTACCCTCAAAGTCCTTAGCTACCTTCTCCAGCGTACCGAAAAATTTGTCCACATCCACATAGTAAGTAATCGGGTAATACTCACCATTATCCTCTACCCGGAGAATTGTGGCCATGCCGCAGTGGACATTGTTTCCAAATTCTACTACTGGTTTTCCGGTGTAGGCGGTTAATGCTCGGGATAGTGGTGCTGGTGTGCTGCAGGGATAGAAGTCCTCGTATTTTATTTTTCCCTCTGTTTGTTCTGCGCAGTCTTTCATTACGTCGGGTATTGTTATTCTCATTTCCATTCGTTTGGATTCATCGATTCTTCCAGTGATGCTTACTGGTTGGAAGATTATTCCTCTTATCACGTCCACGTTTTCTACGGCGAATCTTATGATGTCTCCTATTTGATTGTCGTTTACTCCGCGTACTACTGTGGGTACGAGAACTATGGAGGTTAAACCGGCTTTGCGACAGTTTTCAATGGCTTTCATCTTTTTTGGAAGAAGATTGACTCCTCGGGCTACTTTGTAGGGTTCGGGGGTTAGGCCGTCGAATTGCATGTAGGGGGTGCTTAGTCCGGCGTCTTTAAGTTCTTGGCAATAGTCTACGCTTTCGGATAGTTTTATGGCGTTAGTCGCTATTTCTACGTGTTGAAAGCCGACCTCTTTTGCCATTTGGATGATTTCTGGGAGGTCTTCTCTTACTGTGGGTTCTCCTCCTGCGAACTGGACTGCTGGTGCCGGAATGGGGCTATTGTTTCTGAAGTTTTCTAGCATGAAGCGTATTTGTTCTAGTGAGGGTTCGTATACGTAGCCGGTTTCTGCGGCGTTGGCAAAGCATATTGGGCAGCGGAGGTTGCATCTGTTTGTGACGTCTATTAGGGCTAGGGCGGTGTGGGATTTGTGTTTGTCGCAGGTGCCGCAGTCGAATGGGCAGCCGTTTTTCTCTCTGGTTCGCGGGTTTTCTAGGGGGATGGAGTCTAGCCACCATTTCTCCACTTTTTGGAAAAGTTCTGCGTCGCTCCAGTATATGTCTGTTACTTTTCCGTGTTCGGGGCAGGTTTTTTCTATTAGTACTTTGCCTCCATTCTCGTATAGTGTGGCGTCTATCACTTTTTGACACTCGGGGCAAATGCTTTTTGTTTTTATGGGGAAGGTTCTTACTTCGTGATTAAACAAGGTTATCACCCTGAAGAAATAATTAATTCTATTTGCGATAAAACAACTATTTATTAGTTTTGCGATGCTTCCGAATCGGAAGTATAAACTTAATTGCACAGAGCGTTTAGTAAAAATTTTAAATGCGTTATTTAAAAAATTTATAATTTTTGTTTTTAAAAAGATTTTTAATGGCTTAATGCATTAGAATAATTTAACTTTAATTCTGGTGATTTATCTATGAAGAAACCTTCAATGAGACTAATCAGCATAAAAGTGCCAAATGCTTACTTAGATGGGCTGAATAAGTTAGTTGAGATGGGAATCTATCCAAGTAGGAGCGAAGCCATTAGGGTTGCCGTCCGAGACATGCTCAAAAAGGAGCTCTGGAGCAGAGAAAGAAAGTAAAAAGAAATGATTACGTGAGGATCATCTCATCTTTTTCTTGCATTATTTTTTATTTTGTGTTAATTGGATTTAAAAAAAGGGGGAAAATAGTGGTAGATGATTTTTGTAACTACTGATTAAAAATGTATTGTGCTGAAATTTATGTGTTTATTCAGAAGGTTCTTTGGTCGCTTTTTCTGCGATGTGTCCTTCTAGCTTAGCCGCTGCTTCTTTCATCGCCGCAGCTCTTTCGGCTTTTCCTTCAGCCATGTTTGCAGCTAGTTGCTTTTTTCGCTCTTCGGCAAGTTTTTCCATAATCTCTTTGTCTTTTTTTATTTGCTCTGCTGTTGGAGTTTCCTCGCTCATTCTGCTTTCCTCCAAAACCTCATTTGTGTAATTACACGAATCAGAGATATAATAATATTATCATTATGATTAGATTTAAATCAAAAAAATAAAAGTCCACTGAAAATATTAAAATTTAAGAGTTACAATTAACTGTTTTAAAGACAATAAAATAAAAGGGGAAGCAAAATCAAATTTTTTTAAAAATCATGTTCCTATCTTTCCCTTTTTCTCTGGATGAACTCCTCAACCCATTGCCGCGCAACATGATCCTGAACTTGAACTGGAGGATGTTTAAACGCGTAAGAGGAGATACTTATCAAGGGTCCTGAAATTTTCCTATCCAGCGCTAGTTTAACCGCTCGGATAAGGTCAATAACCATACCTGCACTGTTGGGAGAGTCTTCCACAGAGAGTTTAACATCTAGGCTCACCGGCATATCTCCAAACTTTCTACCCCTAAGTCTAATATAACAGATTTTCTTATCTTTTAGGAAAGGTACGTAATCTGAGGGCCCTATTCTGACCGGTATCTTATAGGGTGTTATGCTGGTAACCGCCTCCGTTTTGCTAATTCTCTTAGTTTTTAATCTCTCCTCCACAGTCATGTTTTCAAAATCCGTGTTTCCACCGATATTCAACTGGTAAGTTTCATCAATTTTTACACCCCTATCCAGCAGAAGATTCACCAGAGTTCTGTGAAGAATAGTAGCTCCGATCTGGCTCTTAATATCGTCACCAGCTACAGGTAAACCCGATTCCTCAAACCTACTAACCCAAACCGGATCTGAAGCTATAAATTCCGGAATACAGTTCGCAAACGCACAACCCGCATCCAGAGCCGCCTGAGCATAGTATCTAGTAGCCTCGGCACTCCCCACGGGCAGAAAATTCACAAGCACATCAGCCTTAGTTTTTTTCAGAACTTCAGCCACATCCACTGGCTCCGTGTCTTTTGGATCATAGCAGTAAAATGATTCCACCATGTGAGGAGCAACACCATCCATTATCGGTCCCGGAAGAACCTTAACACCCAGCTCCGGAACTTCAGCAAACTTCACAACACAGTTAGGCTTAGCAAAAATGGCCTCACTAACATCCTTACCAATTTTAAGTTTGTTTACCTCAAATGCCGCCACAAATTCGATATCCTTAGGGTAGTATCCACCGAAATTAACATGCATTAAACCAGGAATGGTTTCATCCTTAGTGGCATTTAAATAGTAGTAAACCCCCTGGATTATGGAACTGGCACAGTTACCAAGCCCAGCGATAGCCACTCTAATTTTACCCATTTCTTCGACCTCCTAAACCAGATTACCATGAAACTTAAATTACTGTTATCAATGTCGCAATAAAAAATTCCAACCATCTGCTAACTAGCCTTAAGATATAATACTCAAAATCTCAATGAACGCTTATAAATTTGCTCCAAAGGAGATTTTAATCCCAAACACCGTTGAAAAACTTCATATCCAAATTTTTGAAATCCAAGAACAAAATAAAAAATTTCCAGTTTAACGGCTATCGTACTATAATAACTTTAGATTAATAAATCTTGAAAAAATGAAAGTGAAGAGGGAATAAGCCTGCGCCAACACCTTACACCGATTTATACTGAAAATATTTTTTTAACTAAATTTTGCGAGCTATTCCCGCTGCTTCGTGCACTGCTTCGAATGCTTTTCTAGGTTGTACGCAGTCGCCTATGGGATATATTTCGGCTGCTAATCCCTCTAACTGGTCGATAATCTCATTATTGGGAACAGTGCCCACCGCTATGACTACTGTATCGGCCTCAAGTAGATCACCGTTCTCTAGAACTACACCCTTCTCTGTTATCTTAGCCACCTTGGCGTTAGTTAACATTTGTACTCCCCGCATAGATAGTGTTTTCAGAATCGTCCAACGGCAGGTCCTACTTATGTCTGCACCCATCTTTTCCAGCATCTCCACAATAGTGACATCCCGGGTCTTCCTAACCATGTCGTATGCTGTCTGCAGGTCTAAAACGCCAAAATTCACAAGAAAGACCATTTGCTCCGGAGTAATAGAGCCGTGATCAGTGAGGTAGAGACCGGTTTCGCAGCCCACACCGCCGCCGCCCACCACAACTGCTTTTTTGCCCACGGCAGCCTTGCCGGCAAGTACATCCCAGGACATTACCACGTTTGAACCCTCAATACCCGGTATGTCGGGAACCAGTGGACGCCCACCGGCGGCAACGATAATAACATCAGGTTTTAGCTTTTTAACGAGTTCAGGGGTGACCTCCTGACCCAAAACTACATTAATACCAAGCAAATCCATTTGATAGGACAAATAATCGACCAGATTCTTAAACTCTCGTCGGTCTTGAGGTGCAGCCGCCAAGTTCAACTGACCACCCAGCGTGTACGTCCTCTCGTAAAGAGTTACATCGTGACCCCTAAGCTTTGCGACACGAGCAGCCTCCATGCCTCCTGGTCCACCACCAATGATGAGAACCTTCTTACGCTTCGCTGCCGGCTTAATCTTGTACTCCACCTCACGACTAGCAGCCGCATTGGCCAGACACTCCACAGGAGTTAACATGAAAACGTGGTCAAAGCAACCCTGGTTACAACCCAAGCACTGCCGAATCTCCTTAAAACGCCCCTCCTTAGCTTTCACCACCCACTCCGGGTCACAGATCAGCGCCCGGCCAAGACCTACCAGATCCGCCCTTCCGTCAAGCAGAATCTGCTCAGCCAACAAGGGATCGGTAATACGGTTACAAGCCATGACCGGAACATCCACAACCTCTTTCACATTCTCCGCAAGCCAGACATAGTTACCACGCGGAACATTCATAGTGATTTGGGGAACAGTACTTTCATGCCAACCGCCAGTAACATTAAACATGTCAACTCCTGCTTCTGCGAAAATTGGGGCGTATACTCTGACTTCTTTATAGGTATTTCCTCCAGGCATCATATCGTCGCCGGAAATCCTCATTATCAGAGGAAAGTCTTCACCCACCTTGTCCCGAATAGCCTGTATACATTCCACGCCAAACCGTGTCCTAGACTTCAAGTCCCCACCATACTCGTCGTCCCTCTTATTCGTTAAAGGGCTCAGGAACTGGGGGATAATATAGCCTGCTGAAGCTATGAGCTCAACCGCGTCAAACCCTGCTTTCTTAGCTCTCAGCGCCGCCTCCCCATAATTTTTCTCCGTTTGCAAAATTTCTTCCTTGGTTAAAGCCCTAGGAGTCTCACCGGTAAATTTGGATGGCACTGCCGAAGCACTAACCGGAGTCTGCCCTATTATAAAACTGAAGGCATACCTTCCTGAGTGGTATAATTGGGCACCACATTTGGCCCCTCCTTCATGTATAGCTTTCGCGACTTTTGACAGTCCCGGAATAGCTTCATCACTGTCTATCCGAAGCATAGTATCCATTCCTTTCGCAAGCAATTCGGTGTAACAACCACCAATGAGTATTAGTCCTATTTCGTTTTTTGCGCGTTCAGTATAGAAGTCTATTATTCGCTGAGTCACATAGCCCTGGTCAGCGTAGCCTAGATGCATGGCAGGTACGACTATTCGATTTTTTAGTTCCATGGTGTTTATTCGGATTGGTTCGAATAGTTTCATTTTTTGCCTCCTTATTTAAATGAGAAATATTGATATTAGTTTGGGAACTTTATTATGTGCGCACTTATCTTTTTTACCGTTGTCCGAAACTTACCCATTTAGGACACCGCCTAAATGGTGTTCGG
>NZ_JBRAKS010000194.1:0-7465 GCF_052745115.1 Candidatus Jordarchaeum sp. | reverse complement strand
AACTCGGAAAAGAAATTTAAAGAGGGGGGGTGACAAATGTCTATGATTTCTACACAACAAATCAATGAGTCTACCTTTTATAATGTTCTGATTTTTATATTCTTTTGTGTTAACTTCCCGTGGTGGTTTTTGTGGAGGGAAAACGGGTTTAAACCCCTTGTTTTAGGGGGATTTCACGCCTAGCAGGGTTGGAATCACCAAAAAGTGGTTCCTGGAGGGGAAAGGAAAGCGGGATTTAACAGTTAACAGAACTGAAACAAATCATCATATAATAAATAGTAGACTCATTGCAACAAATTACTCTAAGAATTTGCAGTGGTGTCCTTCAGATTATGTTTCATTTTTATTAATTCGATTTTTTATGTTTTTAACCTTTTCCTTGACAGGCAGGACAGGCAATTTTACCAGTGCCCCAGCAGGTTTTGCATATTATTCTCGTGTAGGGGTCAATTATGCCTCGACCTCCACATGTGTTGCATAGAATTTTTCCCGTACCATTGCATCTTGCACATTTGGTTTTTCCTGTCAATACAGATTCCTCAAACATTTAGATATCTACTAAATTATTATTAAGAAGTTTATTTTATTTCTGTCCTTTAACCCTATCTTTCACCTTTGGCAGCTACTATCCTTATTATATCTTTATCTTTTAACTCTGCGTTTCCCGACAAGGTCTTCCCTGTTTTTGCGTTTATTGCATTTATAAAAGTGTCACCTAGGTCAGTGTGGATTGCGTACGCTAATTCCCTTGCTGTTGTGCCTTTGGGTACTAGGTAAACGTCTGGTAGAACGTTTCCGTGGTGGTCGCTGTATTTGTTTACATCTTCGACTGGATATACTGCAATCATGTTGAGGACTCCGAAGACTGTCTGATTAAGAGATTCTTGTACTCCTGTATAGCCATACTTGTTTAGTATTTCTTCACGTATTCTATCCAAAACCTCTTTTTGTTTGTAGGGGATTTTTTCTGGATTTAACACCTTGAATTCAGGGTCTCCGGCACGATATTCTATAACTCCTTCTTTTGCCAGTTTTCTTAGCATGTACTCTGCTAATGCGCTAGCCGGCACAACATTTCCCTTTTTATTCAGTTTTTCCAAGTTTTGTGCCGAGGTTTTTCGGTCAATTTTATTGGCACATATCAGCATGGGTTTTGCAGCTTTTTGTAACTCCTGTGCAAAATTATACAAGTCGTCTTCGCTCCAAGATTTAGGCTTGTCAGGATTTAGTTTTGAATTTTGTAGAGCTTTTTTTATGTCCGTTCTCTTTATGGCCAAACCCGACAACCTGTCAATAAGAAGTTCATCAAACTTCCCCTTCGCTACCTCCACTTCCCTAGTTAATTTTGCCCATTCGCGCATAATAATCTGTTTAAACCACATTGCAATTTCTCTCTCAAGAAATTCCACATCCTCCTCCGGATTCCCAGTTCCAGGTTCAATAGGTTTACCCTCAAGATCCGTTGATCCCGATGCGTCGACCACATGAATTAATGCATCAGCCCGTCGAAGATCATCTAAAAATTGATTTCCTAACCCACGTCCCTGCCAAGCATCAGGCACCAGCCCCGCAACATCAAGCAAGTTTACTGGTATGTAGCGGACTCCATCCACACATATTGAGTTTTTGGGATTATCCTCCACTCCCAGTTCCTTGCATATGCAGTCTATTCTAACGTAGCCTGTTCCCTGTTGGGCGTCTATGGTGGTGAAGGGGTATTCTGCGACCTTGTATTCGGTTAGACAAGCCGCGTTAAGAAAGGTTGTTTTTCCCGAATTTGGCTTGCCTACAATTCCCACCAACATTTTCCACACCTTTGAGCAATTTCTTTTTACTACCTAAATAACTTTTGTATCACTAATAAGTTAAGGTTTTAAAAGATATTTGAATTTCTTATGATTTATTTCTAATGCTTAAAATATTTTAAATTTTCAATGATGAATGTATAAAAATTTGTATAACAAATAAGCTTGAAGAAAACTAGTTGGTGGTATTTATAGATCCTTTTTATCGATATTCTCTCTCGAAATAACCCCATGTGACCTTACTGCCAAAGGACCTTAAACCATTTTCTTTAAGTTGCTTTAAAAGATTGTTTGCATATTCCCGGGAGAGTTCCCCTCTTCTCATCAAGTAATTAATTATTTCAAGTACTTGTTCTTCATTATCACATCTTCTTATCACTCTTATTATATCCAAGTCGCAGGTTTCATCACTTCTAATTCCGTGTACCTGTGTTTTAGATTCTTGGCTTTCTAACTCATCGTATAGGTTTGGGAATTCCTCCCGGAATTTTTTCTTATCAATTTCCATTTTAAGCTCCCAATCAAAAATTTCATTAGCTATATAAAAAATGTTTTGTAACCTTAGTTACAATTTAATCCACATTTGGAACATTTAATACTGCAGGCCGGCGTCATTTTCCCCGCAAAAGCTTTGTTTCTTTCGTCTAGAAGAAACTCTTTATCAACTCCTACATTTACTACTTCCCAAGGGTGTACCGCGTCAGGGTTCCTTTTAGTGCCTACCAGCTTTTCGATAGAGATTTTGGTTTCCTTTAGGGCTCGTCTCCAAGCACCCAATCCGCCTCCATAAAACGCTGATAACTCAATAGTCTTACCTATAGTATTATTTCCCAGAGAGAGAATTGCTTCTATCGCCCCCCATCTGGGATCAAAACCTTCCACATTAATTCTCGGATTTTTTCTCAATTTTGAGTTGATGTATTTTGTGCTCTTTCGAAGATAATCTAAAGATAATTGTGGCTCCCACGCAAATGGAGTGTGCGGCTTTGGAACAAAGGGATTGATACTCAACCTAACTCCCTGAGAAGGAAATCCCAAAGACCCTATGCGATTAGCCATATTTACTATACCCTCAATATCAGCCTGTGTTTCTGTGGGTAGACCCAAAATATAATACATTTTGAGGTTTTGGAGCTTCTCTTGAATCATCTCTACTGCATAAAAGATATCATCATCACTAAAACCTTTATTCAATACCTCTCTCAACCTCTCGGTTCCCGCTTCCGGCGCTAATGTGGCAGTTCTCTGGCCTCCCTTGGCTAGAGCTTCCAGTAGCTCATCGGAAATACAATCTACACGAAGACTAGAAACCGAAAGCTCTAAACCTAAATTAACAATGCTCCACGAAAGATCAACCAAATCTTTATATCCGGTTAAAGAAGGAGCGATAAGGGTAACCTTCCTAACTCCGGAACGCTCAACCCCTTCCTCAATTGTTGACAATGCAGTTTTCACGCTAAGGTTCCGCATAGGTCTTCCCGTATATCCTATCAGGCAAAACCTACATCCCCACTCGCAACCTCTAGAAATTTCTAAAAGCAGGGATTTACCAAAAACCGGCATCAATGGACTCTCATCCCATACTTGGGGAATAATCTGAGTAATGGGACGGTAGGCTTCCTCAAGATTTTTACACCACACTCTTTTCACGGGCTCACTAAAAAACTTAGGAACATAAATGCCTGGCAACTCTGACAATGTTTCAAGATTACGTGGAGAAAGATTTCCCTCTAAATAAATATCTAGTAAATTGTCCAATACGGGTTCGGCATCGCCTACAACAAAAAGGTCCACAAATTCCGAAAGCGGTACAGGGTTTTCTAGAGCGCAAGGACCACCAGCTATTATAAGCGGATGGTTGGCTCCACGATCCCTAGAGCGGAGAGGAATGCCTGCATTTGAAATCATTCTTAAAACATTAATATAATCTGTCTCGAATTGGAGTGAAAAGCCTATGATATCAAAACTCCTTAGAGGTTGTCTTGACTCAATGGAAGTAGGGAGGTCTTTCTTAGAATTAAATACTCTTTCACAAGCCACATCTGGGCGTGCGTTTAGCATAGCGTATAGTGTGTGTAGGCCTAAACAGGACATCCCAACCTGGTAACCACTAGGATAGGCTAAAGCAAACTTGACATCCACTTTCCTAAAATCCTTTCTAATGGCATTAATTTCCGTTATTTCTTGTTTCAATTATGCACCCAACCCGCTTCAGACCATTAAAATTAAACTTGAAAAAGTTATTCTAGAGTATAAGCAAATCTAAAAACTAATCAAATTATTCATTCAATCCAATCTGGTTTTCATCGAATACAGAAATTGGATTTGGCTTTTGAAATTTTCGTATTCTATAGAGTTTAAAAAAACAAGGAGTTAATTTACACAATTTCTTGAATAAGTACTTTAATTCCTAAAACAATTTTGGAATTCTTTGAATTTAGAGTTTAATCTTCTAATACCGTGTCTGTATCAATTTTTTTAATTTCTAATTTTTGCTTTTCTATAACCAGCGAATTTTCTGGAACATCGTTCCAAAGATTTATGTTGGGACCGATTAGGCTGTTGGGTCCTATTTTGACTCCCGGCATTATGGTGGTTCCTATTCCGGTTTTTACATTGTCTCCTATCATTGCCCCCAGCTTTCTTCTTCCGGTGTCCACCTTTTCACCCTTTACCGGTGTAACAACACACTTTTCGTCCAGCCTCAGGTTTGCAGTAATGGTTCCGGCACCCAAGTTCACATTTTCTCCAATTATACTATCCCCAACGTAGGATAAATGCGCAACGTTCGTTCCATCCAATATAATTGTATTTTTAATCTCACAAGCATTGCCAACATGGCATTTGTTCCCTATAGTAGTACACTCCCGGATATAGCTATTCGGTCCAACTTCACAATTCTCCCCGATGTGGACTGGTCCCTTAATATAGGTTCCGGACCTAATAGTAGTGTTTTTACTAATATGCACCGGTGGAATTATAGTAACCCTCTTTTCCACTTCTCCTTCTATTTTGGGTTCTGCATCTTTGATTAGAGTTTTATTTGCGTCTAGTAGATCCCATGGGTGGCCGATATCAAACCAGTAGCTTGTTATTCTGTATGCAAGTATAGTTTTTTTCTGATTGATTAGTATTTGTATGGAGTCTGTTATCTCGTATTCTCCTCTTTCCGATTTTTCGGTTTGTCTTATTGCTTCGAAAATCTGTGGACTGAATGCGTATATGCCTGCATTTACACAATCAGAGGGTGATGTTTGGACTGGTTTTTCCAAGATTTTTGTTACATTGTCTTTCTCTGTTTTTACGATTCCATACTTTGCAGGGTCTGGAACTTGGATTATTGCAAGAATGGCATCTGGTTTTTCTTTCTCGAATTTGCTTTTCAATCCTTGATAAGTTGTTTCCTTTGTTATCACATCACCGTTAATTAGTAGGAAAGGTTGATTATTCACGAATTTTTCAGCTAGGCTCGCTGCGTGGGCTGTACCCAAAACTGTAGGTTGTTCTGTATAAACTATTTTAATTCCAAATTTTTCCCCATTTCCTAAGGTTTCTATTATCTTCTCTTTGAGATACCCCACAACAATAAGAACCTCGTTTATACCAGTGTTTTTCAAAGCTCTTATAGTATGTTCTAGAAGAGGTTTTCCCGCAATTGGGAAGAGGTGTTTGGGACGTGTAAGCGTAAGCGGTCTAAGTCTTGTCCCTTCGCCTGCGGCTAGAATTACTGCTTTCAACTAGAACCTCCTAAACTATCCTATTTAACGGTTAACACCATTTCCATATTTAATAAGGGATAAATTTTCGTAATGGGTCATTTTGAATAATTTCTTCCAAATCTCTCAATTTTAATCCCTTTAAATAATCACCAAATATTTCACATTTTTCCTTAACATTAATATCTACTAACGGGCGTATTACTATTTCCGCCTCGTAACCTAGTGGGGTCTTCACAAAAACATGTAGATACGTTTTTTTTTCAGTGTCTACGGTTTTAGTGGTTCTTTCTTGCCTGATTACTGTGTATTTAGTTTGCCTCTTTATTGTTTCTATAACAGCTGCTTCGTCATCGCCGTAAACTCTTATATCGATGTCACTTCCTCTGTGTGCTGTGCCTCTCCACACCGAGCCTATGAGAATTGGGTTAAATTTTTTGAGAACTTTCATAATTTGTAAAGCCTCTTTTCGTAGATTCTTAAGATATTCGCTCTTTTGCTTTCCCTCTAGCATATCGGACAACTGGTCTAATTCTTCGGCGATTTCTCTGTTGGAGGGCAGTATTTTTGTTCCCAGAGATTTTGCCGCCTCGCGCTTGGCGGTGTAGTACTCGCTTGCTAATCCGTAATAAAGAAGACGGGCGGCTTCCTTAGCAACTTGAGTTTTTTTATCCAGATTCATCACCGAAAATAACACATATTTTAAATAAAAATCTGATTTTGAAGCATAAATACGATATCTTTTATTAGAATTAAAAAAATGGGGAGGAATTGTAGAATTTTTTAGATTTTTTCTGCACAATCTTTGAAATAAATTACCCCATTGAACACTATGAATATACCTGCAACTACTGCTAAAATGATTGCTATTAGCCAGAACACTGTTAAGCTGAATGCCCAAAGTAGAAGCACCTGATGAACTAGGGCGATACCGTATACTAAAGCTGCCATGGCAGTGAAAACATACCGAATGCTTTCTTTCTCATTTGCCATCGTGAGTTTTAAAATCATTCCAATGCCGAGTGCTATGAGCGCGGCGCCTTCTATCATTGGCTCTCCCATGAATAGGGATGAAGGAAGTAAAGTGATAGAGGCGAATTGAGCAAGCTGGGAAGTAGCAAGTGTCAACTTGGTCCACTCGGTAAGGGCAAGCAACCAGACAGCAATAGTTCCTAAAGGAAAGACTATCTTTTCTGTAGCTTCTCCCGCGTTTGGAATAATCCACTTCACTAAAGTTAACATTAACAGCAATATGGCGGCAACTAATAAAAGATACTGCCAGAACCCTGTACTTAAATTGATGGGCAGCCCGAAGAACGCCATTTGAAACATTACTTGATCATATAACCAAATAGTAGTCAATTGAATTCCTGCTATAGATAGTAGTAACAGGTATATAGATCCTAATAGAAAACCTGCAATCATAGAAATTCTCTGTATTTCACTTCTTTCTTCTGGGAAATAGAATGAAAAACCGTATATTGCTAGCATTAGGCCAGCACCAGCAAAACATATTGCAGCAATTCTAGTGATTAAGAATGGAAAAAGCGCCATGTTAACTAAAACAAAACCAATCAGGTTGGGACTCCTTATTAATAACCAATACTGAACTGTTTCACGCGTGATAATATAGGCTATACTAGTAAATATAATCGCCAGGCCTAATATGATCATTGTTATTGGCAGCATTTTCCCAGAAAATTCCTTAAATCCGGTAGATAAAACACGACGTTTAGGTCTAGGTCTTGTAGGTCTACTAGGCTTTACTTCTCTTTCTGCTGGTTCTACCTCTCGTCCTATGGTTCTCTCATTTTCAGTCATTTAACCATCATAACCCCGTTTATTTTCTATTATAATAAACTTTGTAATTAAAAATTTTTTTATAGTATTGCTGTGTTGTATAATTTTTATTTTTTCACTTTATTTATATAATATGATGAATTT
>NZ_JBRAKS010000193.1:0-7526 GCF_052745115.1 Candidatus Jordarchaeum sp. | reverse complement strand
CAGTTTAAAATCTTACTAAAAATAGGATGGTACAATATTATTTAGTGGAAGAAAAAAATCTCATTTAATTTTTTGAGTTAGTCATCATTGGATAAGGATTCTACGAATGAGTAGTCCAATTGTATATTTTCGTTGGCGTTTCCAATAACCGGTACGTCGTGGCCAGGTAGGAGTATCTGGACATCTAGTTCAGTTAGCTTTTTTATGGATTTTTTAAGCTCAAATATGTCGCCTCCCGGGATGTCTGTGCGTCCTATTCCGTAAGCAAAGATGGTGTCTCCAGAAAAAAGGATCTTTTTTTCAGCGTTGTACAGGCAGATGCTGCCTGGAGAATGCCCTGGAGTGTGGATTATTTGAAAATGCAGGTCCCCCAGCTGTATAACGTCTCCATCCTTAAGTTTGACTTGCACTTCGAAGCCCCCTTTTTCTTCAAGGTAGTTGGCCTCAATTTCATGAATCATTACATCAGGTGAGCAGAAATTTATTATTTCAAGCACCCCACCTATGTGGTCTGGGTGGAAGTGGGTTATTACCAGGCTTTTTATTCTGTGGGGATCCAATCCTAGAGATTCAATATCCTTAATAAAGTATCTCTGGAAGTCTCCAGTTAAACCGGAATCGATTAGTGCTAATTCGTCTTTGCCCACCACGTAAACATTTGATCCCCAGGATCTTCCGGGAATTATTGCTATTTGATCAATTATCTCCATTTCTAATTTCACCCTTTCCAGAAAGATTAACAATACAAAGACCTAAACACATTTATAGTTTCGCCTAATTTAATGATGGAGTTTTAATGGTTGAATTTTTAAATGTAGGGAGATAGTTAATTTTAGGGAATTTATGAATCGTCACTTTACTGAGTTATTGGAGGTTTACTCATGCCGAGTGTGGAAGAGCTTTTGGAGAAGGCTAAGAGTTTTTATCCTAAACACCCGGACCTTATGAAGTATCTGGAGACTGGAGCATTGTGGGAGTATCGTATTCGCCCCTTCACCCTGGATAGCGGTGACAAGCTTGTATTCCATTTAACAAAGCTCTCCGAGAAGGAAATCAGGTTTGAACAAGGACCGGCACCAGAAAAGCCAGACTTAATACTATATTTTACAGAGAACGCTATGGTGAAACTGGTGGATGAATCAAACGATGTTGACACCTATTATGAAAATTATCGAGAAATACTAAAAAATCCCGACGTGGGAGTGGAACTAGACTACAAAATCAATAAACCCCGCCTAAAACTCTTCAGAATGGGCTACAAAGAATGGGCAAACACCTACAAGTTCCAAGCCTGGACCTAAGTCCTCTTAGAATTAAGGATTAGGTTGACTTTTTAGTTATTAGATAACCCATTAATAAAAAATTCTATCAGATCTTTTCATTCTTAGATATTCTTCTATATAAGCTCTTAATCCATTTTCTCCTGCGGCTTGGATGGCTAATTCTCTGTCGCCAACTATCTTTATTTCCACTTCATCAATGGAGTAATCCAAATCTAAAGAGTCGTCATTAGCAATATCCAATCTTAACGAGCTACCCACTCTCACTGTACACTTTCTTTTCCCCTCCACAATTCTCGTTACGTATTCCCCTGTAGTGTAATCCCAACACTTGGTTATCTTCATCTCTAATAATACCTCTAACAATAATAGTTAATTGGAAATAAAAGTATTTTTTCTTTATCCACTCATCGAATATGTAGTTTTAGAAAGTGATATAAGTTAAATACCAGTATTTCAAAACTTGAAAGTTATGAGAGGTCAAATTTGACCTCACCTATTAGGAAACACCCCCTATTTATTTAATAGATTTAGAAGTGTGAATGGCTTTTGGAGGTTTTCAACTTGATGCTGTTTGAGCCTATCAAAATCGGAAGTATGGAGATTAAAAACAGAATTTTTCTACCCGCTATGCATTTGGGCTACGCGGTGGATAACTTTGTGGATGATCGTGTTGTGAATTTTTATGAGGCTCGGGCTAAGGGTGGTGCTGGGATTATTTTGGTGGGTGGTTGTGCCACCGAGCCTTTGGGCACTGGGCTCCCGAACATGATGAGTTTGAGTGATGACAAGTTTATTCCAGGTATGAGGAGATTGGCTGATGCAATTAAAAAGCATGGGGCTCGAGCTGCTGTTCAATTATTGCATGCGGGGCCTCAGACTTGGACTTTTATTTTGGGCACTCAGCCGGTTTCGGCCTCCGCTGTGAAGTGTAAGTTGACGGGTGAAATCCCTAGGGAGTTAACTATCCCGGAGATTGAGGAGACTGTGGAGAATTTTGCCTTGACATCTAAGCGGGCTAAGGATGCCGGGTTTGACGCTGTTGAGGTCATTGGTGGTGTGGGTTATTTGGTGGCGCGTTTTCTTTCACCTAGGACGAATTTGCGTAGGGATCGTTATGGGGGGGATGTTTATGGTCGGGTTCGGTTTGCGGTGGAAATTGTTGAGCGGATAAAGGAGAAGCTGGGTAAGGAGTTTCCGCTTATTTTTAAGCTTTCTGGAGATGAGTTCATGAAGAGGGGTACCACAATTGAGGAAACTAGGATAATTGCTCAGGAGCTTGAGAAGGCTGGTGTGGACTGTTTTAATGTGGCTGTGGCTTGGCATGAGTCTCCGATTCCCCAGATTACCATGAATATTCCTGGGGGGGCTTTCGCTTTTCTTGCTGAGAAGGTTCGGGAAGTCGTGAGTGTTCCGGTGGTTGCGGGAAACAGGATTAATGACCCGTTTGTTGCGGAAAAAATTTTGAGGGAAGGCAAGGCGGATATTATATCTTTGGGTAGGGCGTTGATTGCAGATCCCGAGTTTCCGATAAAAGCTAAGGAAGGAAGATTTGCGGAGATTAGGAAATGTGTGGCTTGTAATCAGGGATGCTTTGATCATGTTTTTCAAGCAAAACCAATTGAGTGTTTGGTTAATCCGGATGTTTCCAGAGAAGCGGAATACGAGATTAAACCGGTGGCTACGCCGAAGAAGGTTTTGATTGCTGGTGGTGGTCCTGGAGGTATGGAGGCTGCCCGGGTTGCAAAGCTGAGAGGCCATGAGGTATATTTGTATGAGAAGAGTGACCGGCTGGGAGGGCAATTGAGCTGGGCAGCAGTTCCCAAGGAGAGAAATGAACTGGGTAACCTTGTGGATTATCTATCTTACCAGATGTACTTACAAAACATTAATGTGGTTCTCGAAAAAGAGGTCACCCCAGAAGTGGTTGAACAGTTGAATCCCGACGTTGTAATTCTGGCGACGGGAGTAAATTGGATTGTTCCTCAGATACCGGGAGTGGATAGGCCGAATGTGGTGATGGCTTTGGATGTGCTGGCAGATAGGGTACCTATAGGTAAAAAGGTAGTTATAATAGGCGGGGGTGGAGTTGGGTGTGAAACGGGGCTTTACTTGATGGAGAAGGGTTCTATTGATGCGGAGACCATGCTCTTCTTGGTGAAATGGGGGGCTATGAATTTGCAGAGTGCTTATGAGTTGACCAAGAGCAATAAAGAAGTTACAATAGTGGAAATGTTGGATAAAATGGGCCAGGATATTGGTGGCAGTACTCGCTGGACGATTTTAAAGAGTCTTTCCGGCAGCGGGGTTAAGATGCTTACAACTACGAAGGTTACAGAAATAACGGATAAAGGTGTGGTTCTGGATGGCGGGGAAGTCTTGGAGGCTGATACTGTGGTTATTGCGGTGGGTTCAACCCCAAACAACGAACTCGTAGAAAAGCTGAAAGGCAAAGTTCCTGAAATCTATGCTATCGGCGACTGTGTGACTCCCAGGAAAGCCATAGATGCTATGCATGAGGCAGCTGCAGTGGCAAGAAAAATCTAAAAAACGAAAAAACGCATGGAAAGCTCACAAAAACTATTTACTTTTTCTTATTAAAAAGAGAAGTTTCACCTGTGAATTTTACTCAGAGATTAATATTCATAATTAAAGCGAGTTATCGTAACCGCTTCATGCTGTTAGGATTTTTTAGCCCAATTATTTCGGAAAGAAGGAAGAAAAATTTTTAGTTTTTGACTTGAAAGTGTTATCCTAGAGGAATCGAATCTTCCCCACCTCTCTGTAATTTATTTCTAACTCTTTAAAACCAATAAATTAATATTTCTATTTTTTATATTTTTATAAACAATTGGGTAAAAATTGTTTTGAGAGGTGTGTAAATGTCCGTACTTAGGGCATGGAGAGACAAATGTATTATTACCTGTGCTCTTACAGGATCAGTTACATTGCCATCACAGACGCCCTATTTACCAATAACGCCGGATCAGATATCTGACGAAGCTAAAAAGGCATGTGATGCGGGTGCAGCAGTTGTCCATGTCCACGTAAGGGATCCAAAAAGTGGTATGCCCACCGCTGACCTGGGTGTTTGGAGAGAAACACTTGAAAAAATTAAATCCAAATCGGAAGTAATAGTCTGTTGTACAACCGGCGGGGGTGCTGGAATGACCGCACAACAGAGGATAGCGGTTGCTCCAGAATTTAAGCCCGAAATGTGTTCCTTCAACGTGGAATCCATGAACTTTTCAATTTTCCCAGTAGCTGAGAGAATTAAGGAGTGGAAAACTGATTGGGAAAAGGGCCTGGTAGAGTGGAGTAAGGGTATGGTTTTCCAGAACTCCTTTGCAGATTTGGAAGTGTTTGTTAAAACCATGTATGAGAACGATGTTAAACCGGAGCTTGAGATTTATAGCACCAGCGGCATCTGGAACGCAGGGGCCATGGCACAATTTGGATGGCTCAAATTCCCCTTACACATGCAATTCGTCCTAGGGGTACTGGGCGGAACAGGCAACACGCCGTGGGAGCTAATACACATGTACAATGAGGCCGCCAGACTCTTTGGAACAGACAACTTCACCTGGTCAGTTATCGGTATTGGATATCCGAGGGAATTTCATCTTGGAGCTTTGGCGGCAATAATGGGTGGACACATTAGAGTCGGAATGGAAGACAACATATTTGTAGGATATGACCCGGTAAAAAAGGAGCGTATAATCGCGAAGAGCAATGCCGATCTGGTTGAGAAGATGGTCAGGATAGTCAATGAATTGGGGCGCGATATTGCTTCTCCTGAAGAAGCAAGAAAGATGCTAGGACTCAAAGGATTAAATAAGGTAAACTATTAAAAAAATAAACTTCTTCCTTTTTTTCTTTTTTAGTACCTCTTTTTATAAGGATAGATTATTTGAGTCCGCATTTTTCTGCTACAATTCTTTTAGAATACCGGTTAGGTCTATTCTGGTTCTTATTATTTCGAGTTCTTCCTTTGTGGGAGGTTCTGTTTCGGGGATATTATCCGGAATGATGAGTTCTAAACCGGTATTGGCTTTCACGTCGTCGATTGAAACACCACGATGTATTGATTTTAAACGCATTCTTTTTGTCTTTTCTTCAAAATCCATGATGCATAAAGGTGTTAATACGTATTTGGGGCCTCCTCCAGGCAATCCAAGTTTTTCTCTGGAATCGCCCCCGTCACCCCAACCAACTGCGGTAATGTATTCACACTTGTCCACTAAAACCAGTGGATGATGTCTCTCGGTGTAGATATAGTAATGGTTCACAAAGGCGGTTATGGTGCTCTGCCCGATAGCTCCTGGTCCTCTAAACATTAGCTTAGGGTATTGACCACCTATTCCCAGAAGGTTTATGTTTCCGAATTTGTCTATCTGCAGACCTCCGAAGAAGCTTACATCCACTTTTCCTATGATGTCCCAAAGAAATTCATATTCTGGTACTTCTTCGCAATACTTGAATCCTGAGAATTCCGTGACGAATTCAAAACTCTCTATTTTTTTCACATCCGAGAAATTGGCGCGATAGAATTGAAGCCATTGCATATTCGGTGCGTGTGTCAAATGTGCAAGGAGTATCCCTGCTCGACAAGCAGGAAGATTAGCGCCAATTAGCACCCTATCTCCGTCTTTAATTTCACGTGAAATGAAAGCTGCTAAAAGTTCTCTTATCGAATAATCTTCAGCATAATTGCTCAAAAAGTTCACCTTCTAATACTGGTATAGAGAAAGTAGTCTTTTTATGCCGATAATCTCCAAATAGTCTTCGTGAGATTCGGGGTCAAAAACATACTTTTTGAGATACTGTTCGAAGAGCTCAGGGTTTCCTTTTATACTAGCCTTGGCAGCCGCCACATATTCTTTAAGATGCTCCTTATCCAGAGCATAGAACCCATCACTCGCGAAGGGATGAGAACCGTATGGTGCTGGAACCAAGGCATCAACAGCGTTAGCCTTTGTTAAATACGGGTTTCTCTTAATTTCTTCGTTCGAAACCACTTTCTCAACCTGGAATATGCATTTTTTGGCGGCTCTTGTCATTAAAATGTCGGCGTATGTGTTTCCTATATACTGTACATTACCGTAAGGATCACCCCACGAGGCATGGAGTACAGCCACGTCCAGCCCTATCGCAGGAACAGCTAACAGTTTTTGCCCTTTTATGGGATCTTCAAAATATTTCAGATCAGGGTTAATTTCGGGCAAACAGGTGCCCACGCCTCCCAACCAAGGATAAAAAGGTAACCCCTCAGCAGCCGCTCTTAATGCAGCGCACAAAATTGCTTCATCACATTCCCACATCTGGATGGTTCCATCCACCACCGCCTTGCGAAAGAAGGGACCAATGGGAGCCAGAGTTTCACCCCCAATATAAGCCGTGGCAACCTTCTTTGCAATTCCCGCCCCGATCATAAAATCGATTTCCAGCCCCGCCGCCGGTGAACCCACCACCGTTAAGTTTCTCACACCATTCTTGATTATTTGCCGGATAATGGCCATAGGATGATTAGAAGTCAAAAGACCTCCTATACCAATAGTCATGCCATCCTTGATCATTGAGGCTGCATCCTCAACACTCATTATGACTTCTTTTCGACCCATACTGACACCAGCTTCAAGAAACACTAAAACCCGATATATAGATCATGCTTATAAATGAAATCATAAAAAGTGGAAAGAGTGCCGGGGAGTTTATCCTTATCTTTTGTAGCTGAGTTTACACGCCTCCATAATTACTCCTACCAGTTTGGAAGGCTCAAGCATACCAATCTGCACACCGGTACCGAACCACTCACTAACCTTCGCTTTAATAGCGCTCTCATCTATCTTCATGCCTATGAGTTCCTTTTCCAGTTTTTCTAGACCATCAGAGGGAGTCATGTGCATGGTACCAGTGAACATCATATCCTTTATCTTGTCTCCTTCCCTGAGAATATAAGCCCTAATCAGTGGTCCAGCAGGAACCTTCACAAAGGCTTTCCCCAGACTGGTACCCGGAGGAATCTCCTCATACTTTTTCTCTGCCGAGCGGGCGAAAATCCATGGCTCCGAGTGGAATTGGGTCGTAAAATCCTTGAAGTACTGCTTCTCAGCGTCCGTCCACTCACCCTCTTCCACCTCAACATCAAAAGTTTTCTTAAGCGTCTTCAGAGTTATGTCAAACCAGGCATCTCTAACTCGGTCAATTTCATTCAGACCCTTAGGAAACACACCCGCCTCCTCGAAG
>NZ_JBRAKS010000192.1:0-7528 GCF_052745115.1 Candidatus Jordarchaeum sp. | reverse complement strand
ATATTTAGATAATAGAAATAGATTTACTACTGCTTGCTAGAAAAATTAGGTTAAATTTATTATTATAATGAATATTTCGTTTAAAATGTAAAAAATAAAAATTAAAGGTATTTAATTTCTAAGCCATTTATTTTTTTACTTTATCTATACCAAGTTTTGGAAGAAATTATTTAATATCAAAATAGTACTATTTACGCATTTATGCAGAAAACAGTTTTTATCAACTCGACTAGTGTCTCAAAATACTTTTGGTGATGTGCTTGGACTGGGTTTCGATGCTTATATCAGTGCTAATAGGACTTCTTTCGGGTGCTGTTACTGGCTTGATGGGTGCGAGCGGTGTGCTCATTGTGGTTCCTGCGCTAACTATGGCTCTGGATCTTCCTGTTCACGTTGCAATCGGTTCAAGTCTTGCAGTGGACGTGATAGCCTCAGTGGTTGTTGCGTATACATACTATCGGAATAAGAACGTGGATTTAAAATCCGGCATTTGGTTAGCATTAGGAGCGGTGATCGGCGCACAATTGGGCAGTATTTTAGCAGCTTATATTCCCGAGTTTGAACTCGGTGGTGTATTCTCTATATTTCTAATTCTTAGCGGATTGGGTTTATGGAGAAAGGAAATACGGCAAAGGCTAAGACTATTCTCAGGTGCATTACAAACAATAAAAATCGAACAGAATGCACATATTGCAAATATACCTATAGAGAAAAGGAAAGTCGCATTTACTATTATCATAGGTTTCACAATCGGTATAGTGAGTGGTATTATTGGAGCCGGCGGAGGAGTCATGTTCCTCCTGGTCCTCATCTTTGTCCTCAAATACCCCATCCACAAAGCTATAGGAACCTCCACCCTAATTATGGCGATAACAGCGGCGTCGGGAGCCATAGGATACACCCTGAACAACAACATAAGTCTCATTATTGCACTAATCGTAGGGTTTGGCACGGTTATAGGCGGTAGGTTCGGTGCCCTTTATGCTAACCGGGCCTCAGAGGAAACTCTAGCAAAAATCGTGGGAATAATATTTGTAATACTAGGGGCCGCTATGATTATAACCCAGCTTATTCCACAATTCCCTCTTTAACCATAATAGATTTTTTGGTAAAACTAATATATTTGTACGTTGGATTTAATATTTTTATAAATATTTGGTAGGAGGAAATGATTATGGCCGAAGGTGTAAAGGTCATCTCTATGACCTCTGAGAAACTGCCCTTTAAAAGCCCTGAAATGAATTTCCAATTCATCCGCGCATTAACTCAGCATCATGGAGGTGCAGAGTTTGGTGAGTGTTTTTACGCCGCTGAAAACACGAAGGACGGTGACCCAGAAAGCTGGGTAAAAGCGTGGACTGAAATTGCCAGCCTGGTAGAAGCTCGAGGAGAAGAATCTTTGGCAAAGAGACACAGTTTGAGTGCTCGTGAGAATTTCCTTCGGGCATCCAACTATTATCGAGCCGCTGAGTTTTATGCACAATGGGAAACTGCGCAGCATCAAGAGTTATGGGAAAAGAGTCAATCCTGTTTCCGACGTGCCATCCCTCTTTTCGATCCACCTATTGAAATTCTTGAGATTCCTTTTGATGATAAAATTTTGCCGGGATACTTCCTACCAGCAGACAGCAAGGGTGGTAAACGTCCAACACTCCTAGTGATGGGGGGATACGACAGCACTGGAGAGGAACTTTACTTCATTATTGGAGCCGAAGCAAACCGTAGAGGTTACCACGCCTTAATCTTTGAGGGACCGGGACAGCGTGGAGTTCTGCACTCATATCCTGATATGATTTTTAGATCGGATTATGAGGTGCCGGTCGAATCCGTTGTAGATTATGCCTTGACCCGCCCGGAAATAGATGGCAAAAGTTTGGCACTTATTGGTTTCAGCTTTGGAGGTTACCTCGCACCAAGAGCTGTTGCATTTGAGAAGCGTATTCGTGCTTTAATAGCGAATGCCCCCATTGTTAACTTTCGTCGCTTGGTATTAGGGGCACTTCCATTCTCTATTGAGGAGTTTTCCCCATTAGATATAAATAATCTTATTCAAACTGCGGCTAAGCAAAATCCAATGTTTCGAGCAACTGTAGAAAATTTTCTGAAACCTATGGGAGCAAGTACTCCTTGGGAGTTCTTTGAAAAAATATCAAATTATACCATAGAGCGCTTAGAGGACAATATTACGTGCCCCACGCTTAGCTTGATTAGCATAGGAGAAGGAGAGGAGGCAGTAGCTCAAGCACGTCAATTTCACGAAAAACTCTCATGCCTAAAAACGCTGCGCATCTTTACAGAAAAAGAAGGAGCTCATGGGCACTGCCAAGTCAACAATAGAAGCCTCATGTACCAAGTCGTATTTGATTGGTTGGACCAAGTACTCGAAAAGTAATTAATCGTGTACTGTTCAACAGGATAAGTAAAACCACAAAAATAATGAATAGATTATTCCAAATCTGGGAATACATTACAGAATGCTTAGCCCTAAAGCTTGCTAATATATTCTTCTTCCTTTTTTGTGTGGGCTTTTTTAAAATTTGGGAAATGTTTTTAATCGTAAAATTATTTGTGAGTTTATATATTTTCTATCTCATATTCTTGGATGAATGTGATTGAGGTAATACAAGCTTTCAAAAAATGTAAAGTGGAAAAATACGTATAGGTGATGTAAGGGTATACGTGGAGTTTATCTTATAAATATAAAATTATATTTATTATTGATGAATTTGTAATAAAAAGGTTTAAGATTTGGGAAAGTAGCAATTTCTATATGGAAAAATTGTGGAATTCGCATATCACAACCTTTTTTATATATAACCGTTACGTTTAAGATATGTTCATAACGTTTTCACCGAATTCGGAACAAGACCTAAAAAGGTGATAACAGAATGCCGGACAGTAGTTCCAAAGGCGTGATCAAGGAAGGAAGCATTGCACAATTTATGAGAAAAAGAACCCAGCTTGTCGGATTCTCCATAGAGCGGCACAAACATACACAATACGTAGCGGAATTCGTAGACAACGCTCTGGACGCTATTGAAACCGCTCAATGGAAGCACCAAGCTTTCAAAAACTTGAGCCCCGAGATTCCGAAAATTGAGTACACGCTTAAACCGTGGAATGAAAACGGAGCAAAACTTAAAGCCCAAAAAATTACAGCCCGGTTAAAAGAGATACTAGAGCCTCTACAACCTATTATAAACATGGAACCCATAGCCCTAGTAATAATTCAGAGAGTTGAGAAGCCTGAAATTTTACCGGATGATATTCAGGGCTCTGATATAGAAATGTATTCGTTTGAGGCTTTCGATAATGGTGTCGGGATAAGACCGGTGGACCTTGAAAAGTATGGAATATATTTAGCCTCAAGTAAATCTGAGAAGTTGAGACAGACTAGGGGAAGCCAGGGTTTCGGAGCCCCCAGTGCCTTTAGCGATGCTCAGAACACGACAGGCAGACCCATCACTGTGATCAGTAAACATATAAAAGAAAAAAGAGGTGAGCTTTCAGTATTCTATACTACGGGCGAAAATAAGAAAAAGTACACAATCCCACCCACTGGAGTAGTTGTCCCATTTAAGCATGGAACCTACGTGCAGCTCTGGTATCTTAATGTTAAATACGTAAGAAGTTATGCTGACGAATATACTCGCCAAACCGCACTTCTAAATAGTCACGTTACAATTATTTTTGTCGATCCCAATGGAGAAATCGCCATCTATCCGAGACGAGTTTCTGATTTTCCCGCAGAGCCAGTTTACACTGAGCCTCACCCAGAGTCCACCAGTATAGGAGACTTCCAAGAATTGATTAGGAACACGAAAGCTTCCAAAGTGATAGATTTTCTCACCACATCCTTCTGCAGAATAGGAAGTAAAAGGGCTAAGGACATAATAGAGAACGCTAACAAAAATACTAGAAACAAAATTAGTTCAAATTCCCTCGTTAAGAAATTGAACGATGAACAAATAAACGCACTTTACCGATCTTTCATTAGTATGAAGTATCCAGCTCCTCCAATCGACACTGTAGTCCCCGTGGGAAGAGAGGTGCTTCAAGGGGTCATTAAAAAGAACCTTAACTGCGAGTTTGTAGAAGCAGTTACCCGTCCTCCAACAAGCAGCAAGGGCTTAGCCTTTGTGGTGGAAGCAGCCATCGCTTATGATCCAAATAACCAAGCTTTAAACGACTTTGGTAACTCCATCCTAAACCGGTTCACGAACCGAACTCCAAAACTCAGAGATAATTCGGACTGTGCTATATGGAAAGCAGCTTCAAGTGTGAACTGGAAAAACTACAAAATTGACAAGGCAGATAACGGTCTACCACGAGGACCCTTAAAGCTATTTGTAAATGTTAGTGGTCCATTTGTACACGTCATGTTTAAGGCCCAGAGTAAACAAGCCCTTGCCGCAGACGATATTCTAGTAAGAGAAATCAAGCTGGCCCTTGAGGAGTTGGGCAGAAAATTAAAAACTCACATAACTAAGGGTGAAATCGAAACTAGAAGAATGAAGAGGGCGAAAACACTCTTGGAACACGCAGAGGTTTTTGCCAAGTCCCTTGTTGCCATAGAAGAAACCGATCCCGAATTAAACGTTAAACCCACATATGAGAAAGTATATAAAAATATTGAAGCCATGATAGCCTCAAATGAAAGAAAACTGGTAAGGAAAGAGAAAAAGGTTCAACAAAGAGGTAAAACCAAGACTGAACCCAAGCTGAAAACAGCGCCAGAAACAATCCCACCAGAAATATTGGCTGAAATTGCAAAAGCGTAACACGAGGAGAGTGTAATAGTTGTCAAAAGCGAAAGGAGCTACCCCATCGGATATTTCAATAGACTTGGGTAAAGTAAGAGAGTTAAGGGATAAGATGAGGGAAAAAAGTAAATCAAAGTTTAAGCCCCCTAAAGGAGCGGTGATTGTCGAGGAATTACCTACAGACAAAGTTCATAAGCGGATCCACGAGCAGGGACGCCAACTTCTTTTACAGATTGAAAATAAATCGCCACCAGAAATCTATATACCACAGAGAAGTGGGGACAATATAATTTATGATGAGGAAAATGACCTACTACTTCTGGGTGAGGGGAAGAGTTCGAGGGCACTTCTAAGCTTATCCACCTCACAAGACGTGGCTAGAAGCATGAGAGTGCTAGAACTTGTACACACTCTGGTGGAAAAAGACATTCATGCCACGAAGCGTGAAATCTTTTATAATGATGTTAATCTTTTCAAAGACCAAATAAACAGTGATAAAATCATCGACGACATCCCTCCCTTGCTTAATACTACCCGTGACTCTACACATATTGTAGCAAGCGCAAAGGGTATGGCTATAGGCAGACTCATAATAAGAGATAGCGGAGACACTATAGATCTCACAAAACTGGGAAGCGGTGGCTGGTCTATAACACCCTTCTTAGATAAGATCGAGATTAGGGAAAGCGATGCAGAATTTATACTAGTTGTGGAAAAGGACGCTGCACTTATCAGGCTTAGCGAGGCAAAATGGTGGAACAAATATCCCTGTATTATATTAACCGGAAAGGGATCCGCAGACATAGCCACAAGAAGCTTTCTTAGGAAACTGGTTAAAAATCTGAAAATCCCAGCCTTCGCACTGATGGATAGTGACCCTTACGGTTCCTACATATATAGTGTATATCTTAGGGGAAGTAAACGTCTGAGCTATGAGTCACCATTTCTTGCAACTCCTGAATTGAAACTCCTTGGGGTTTTAAGCAGAGACCTTGACAGCTACCAAATCCCTAGGGAATGCTGGCTAAAAATGACGGATAAAGACATCAAGCGAGCCAAAGAGATGCTAAAAGAGCCTTTCGTTCAAAGAAACAAAGAGTGGGCTGATGACCTCAAACTCATGATTGAGTTGAAAAGAAAAGCGGAGATTCAAGCCCTTAGCAGTCATGGATTCGAATTCTTAACTGAAACCTATCTGCCTCAGAAACTCTCAACCGGAGATTGGATTTAAAAATTATTATATTTACCTAACTTTTTTTAATTTTTATCCCATTATCTATATTAATAACGTATTTTTTAGCATTAATAAGTCAATTAGATTTATTAACGAGTACTCCTTCAAATAATTTGTAGAATGGGCGCCTCGGAAGTTGAGGAGGAAGATGGAAAAAAAGACAGAGGATTTCACATATATTTTGGATAGTTATTGGAAAGGAAGAACCAAAGGAAAAAGAGATACACTAGAAAAAATTGCAAAACTACTATCAAATGAAAACACTGAACTCCAATCCAAATTCTATGAATTCTTAGTAAATAATGGTGAAAGAGCTGTTAAACCTCTAGTAGAAACTTTGGCAATTAGCCAAAATCAAACAAGCTTAATGGTAATGGAAGTTTTGGGAGAAATAGGTGACCCTAGAGCAATTTACGCCTTAGCTTCCAAGCTAAAGAATAAGGATTGGAAGGTGCGGGGCGGAGCAGTCCTCGCTCTGGGAAAGATTGACCATCCTAAAGCAGTAAAAATATTAATCAAAGCACTTAAGGACAAAAACTTTACAGTACGTAGAAATGCCGCACTTGCCCTCGGAGAAATGAAGAGCAGAGAAGCAGTAGACCCCCTCATAAAAGCTCTTGAGGATAAGGACTGGCAGGTGAGAAGAACCGCAGCCTGGGCTCTAGGAGAAATTAAAGACCCCAAAGCGGTTACACCCTTAACAAAAAGACTAAAGGACAAGGATAGAGAAGTGGTCATCAAAACCATAGACTCTCTAAGGACTATAGGAGATCCCAGAGCGGTAAAAGACCTAGTGGCGGCTATGAGAGAAAAGGGAGAGATCCGCTACAAAGCGGTCTGGGCTCTAGGAGAAATTGCTGACCCCTCAGTAGTGGAACCTCTAGTCACAGCTCTGAAGGATCCCGATTGGAGGGTGCAGAAGAGGGCTGGCTGGGCGTTAAGGAGAATTTCTGGTGAAGAAGAAGAAAGTGAGCCAGATATAGAATTATAATAGAATTCATTCATAATGATGGGCAAATTGTTAAGGACTAGTACTGCAACTTTTTTTTAGTTTTTGGCAATTATTATACTATCTTCTGATTTTTTATAAGTCATTAAAGTTAGTTTTCTATAAAATATTTTAAAAAATTTAAAATTTCTTATTTTAATTATATTATATATAAGTTTGGCATATAAATTAAGGATTTTTTTGATATGTGATATTCCAAATAATATCAACCAAAATTGGAGGGAATATAATGAAGCCAATTGTTGAGACAGCTATTGAAGCAGGCAATTTTAAGACACTAGTGGAGGCAGTTAAAGCTACGGGTTCACAACAGTAGAAAGATTTAATGATAAATAATACCATTCTTGGACTTTAATCGTGAACCTAAACATCCGCAGAGACGTCTAATACAAGGCTACAACCATATGCCCACGAGAACCAAGTCGGCAATCAGCGTGGAGAACAAAAATCCGCTAAAAGGAACCACTGCTGGGCAAAGCAAAGGTTTCCTTCCAAAGGCGGACCACGGCTTAAACGCTGCTT
>NZ_JBRAKS010000191.1:0-7761 GCF_052745115.1 Candidatus Jordarchaeum sp. | reverse complement strand
AGGAACCGAACACCATCTGGAAGTGTCCTAGATGGGTAAGTTTCGGACAACGGAAAGAACACGAAGTGTAACTAGATAGTTTCGGGAGTGCCTATCTAAATATGCTCAAAATATTTGATTTATAAAATAAGGTATTGCTATGGTTATGCAGATTAACTCGATCCTCACCTATTTTTTATGGCTCTAAATCGGAAAAGAAGCCTCATGAATTCTTCTTTTAGAAACAAGACCGAATTATTATCCAAAACCGTTCATAATAGAGAAAAAATTAATGTTTATATGACAAATATCTTTGTTGCCGCGGTTCTTATGAAGTGCAAGAAGCCCTTACGCCTCTCTATAACAAGTTTTTTATGTCTATGTTTAACCACTAAACCTTTGAGAGTTTCACTTTCCAATCGTGGATTGAGTACATTAGTTCTCCGCCATCCTGATCTGAGAGTTTTTCGTAGGGATAGTTTTTGAGTTTTCTACTCCACTGATCAATCTGGTACAATATGGGTGAAAACGTTGGAGAAAGGCCCATCACCCAGTCCTTAATACCGTCTAGTTCTGAAGCCATAGATTTGATGTGGGTTCCTTCAGAGATCAGTGATTCCAAGGTTTTGAACTTACTGTTTATTGGGCGTGCAACTACCCTGGAAACCTCGGCTACCCTTTCTTCCTTCTTCTCAAAGGTGATAGGTACTGGTTCGTAACTTTCTTTTCGAGTCTCAACTATTTCCTCAGGGATTATTGCTTTTTCTTTATACTCCGCTAGCGTGAGCGCTTTGGAGAGTACTGAGGTAACGTCATCTATTTTATCCGAAATATCTCCAAGAGCGGAAACTGCTTTTCTAAGGATTTTTTTCAATTCATCTCTCTTCTCAGAATCTGGCAAATTCAAGTCACCTTTAGAGCATTATCCTCTACTTAAAGAATATGAAACTCTACAGTTATTAAGTTTTTTTAACCAAAAATCACAAGAAATCCAATAAATTGCGATAAGAATGCAATACCGGAACTGGTCAAGCTAATAGACGCCCGAAACCTAGACAAATGCAATAACGCTGCTTCTGCGCTAACAAGTTTTGCTGAGAAAAGATTTGCCGGCAAGTATGCCCTAAAAACCTTTTCGAAATTTAGAATTCTTTTAAACGGTTATATATCTTTTCTGCCAAATCCCCACTTATACCCGGCACAGCCTTTATCTCCTCGACTGTGGCTTTTTTCAGGTTTTCTAAGGAACCAAAATGCTTTAAGAGCTCATTTCTCCTTTTTCTACCCACCCCTGGGATATCTTCAATTACTGACTGTTTGAGTTTTTTCTCCCTGAGCTTCTTATGATAACCGAGAGCGAACCTATGAGCCTCATCCCTCACCCTCTTAAGAAGAAAGAGTGTTTTAGAATCCGAGGGCAAATTAATCGGCTCAACCCTTCCCGGCAGGTATATGTCTTCAAATTTTTTCGCCAATCCCATAATGGGAATACTAAAACCCAAATCTTGGAGACTCTTCACCGCAGCACTAAGCTGACCCTTCCCACCATCCACAAGAATGAGATTTGGAGGCTTCCCACCCTCCTCTAATAATCTCCTATATCTTCGATGAACGATTTCCCCCATCATGCCAGGATCATCAGGACCCATAACGGTTTTAATCTTAAATCTGCGATAATCCTCCTTTTTCGGTCTCCCCTCCTCAAAAACAATGAGGGACCCCACCGCGTCTTCCCCCATAATATTAGAAACATCAAAAGCCTCAATTCTCCTCGGCGATTCAGCCAGATTCAACACATGCTGTAAATCTCTTACCGCCTCAAGAGTTAATTCCCGCTCCAGTTCACTCTTCATTCTGCGCTCATTCAGGATCAAGGTGGCCATCCTCTTCGCATACTTGACCCGATTCTCTTCATCCTCAGTAATCGGAGTGCGAATCTCAACACGCTCCCCCTTCTTTTTCTCCAACCACTTTTCAACCAGTTCCCTATCCTCAAAATCTCTCTCCACAATAATCTTTTCTGGAAGAACCTCCGCATCGACGTAAAACTGTTTAACAAAACCCGAAATCAACTCCTCATCCGCCGCATCCCCTCTTTCCTCCCTCACAAAATCCTTACGCTCCACCATTCTTCCCATACTAAGAAAGAGAAGAACCATACAAACCCTTCTCCCCAGTTTTTCCAGCCCAATAACATCCGTGTCCCTAAACTTTGTGGATAAAACTTTCTGCCGCCCAATAGACCGCTCCACACCCAAAATCCGATCCCTAATCTTCGCGGCATCCTCAAATCTCAATTCTTGGGAAGCCTTCTCCATCTCCAAGTAAAGCTGCTCCACCAACTCCTCCCTATCACCAGCCAAAAAAAGCAGAAGCTGCTCAATATTCCTCATGTACTCCTCCCTACTAATCCTACCAGTACAGGGAGCAGAACAGTTATGAATATGATACTCCAGACACGGCCTCTTCAAACTATTCAGTTTCACCGGAGCCTCGGAACCGCAAACACCAAACAAGCGGCGAATATACTTCAAATTCTCCTTAACCCTCTTAAAACGCGTATAAGGCCCAAAATACTTCCCCCCATCCTCCACCAGTTCACGAGTAGTAAAAACCCTAGGAATCTCCTCATTCAAGGTCACCTTAATGTACGGAAAGGATTTGCTATCCTTCCAAGCCACATTATACTTCGGCTGATACTTCTTAATCAAATCACACTCCAGAATCATAGCCTCCGACTCATCACCAGTAACCACATACTCCAAACTCGCAACATTATTCACTAAAGCATCCTTAGCATCAGACCTCCTCGACGGAGCAAAATACGATTTCACCCTATTCTTTAGGTTGCGAGCCTTTCCCACATAAATAATCTTTCCCTTACCATCCCTCATAATATAAACACCGGGCTCCGAGGGAGCCTCATCAACCTGCTGCTCCACGAGCCTCCACCCCCAAAACTCTTTTCAGAGCTTGACCAGTGTAAGAATTGCGGATACTCGCAACTTCCTCTGGTGTTCCCTCACAAACAATCTCGCCGCCCTCATCACCACCTTCAGGACCCAGATCAATAATATGGTCTGCTACCTTAATAACATCCAGATTGTGTTCAATCACAATAACCGTATTACCTGAATCCACAAGCTTACCCAAAACATTTAGAAGTTGCTGAATATCTGCGGTTGCCAAACCCGTAGTCGGTTCATCTAGTATGTAGAGAGTTCTTCCAGTGCTTTGTTTGCTTAGTTCTTTGGAGAGTTTTACTCTCTGAGCTTCGCCGCCCGAGAGTGTGGGTGCGGGTTGTCCTAGTTGAATGTAGCCGAGTCCCACGTCTTTTAGGGTTTGTAGTTTTTTCTTTATTTTTGGAATGTTTTCGAAAAATTCCAATGCTTCGTCTACGGTCATTTCTAGTATTTCATGTATGTTCTTCCCCTTGTACCTTATTTCCAGGGTTTCTCGGTTGAATCTCTTTCCCTTACAGTTCTCGCATCTGATGTATACATCGGGTAGAAACTGCATTTCGATTTTTATGGTTCCGTTTCCTTCACAGGCTTCACATCTTCCGCCTCTCACGTTGAAGCTGAATCTTCCTGGGCGGTATCCTCTCATTCTCGCCTCTGGAACCATGGAGAAGACTTCTCTTATGGGTGTGAACAAATTGGTGTAGGTTGCGGGATTAGAGCGGGGGGTGCGTCCGATAGGACTCTGATCAATCATAATTACCTTATCTATATTTTCTAACCCCTCTATTTTATCATGTTTTCCGGGTTTCTCTAAGGAGCGGTAAAATTTCTGTGCTAGGGCTTTATACAGTGTTTCGTAGACTAGGCTGCTCTTTCCTGAGCCTGAGACTCCTGTTATGCAGATAAATAATCCCAGCGGGAATTTTACATCAATGTTTTTCAGATTATTCTGTTGAGCCCCCCTAAGAATTAGATATGCACCATTACCATTACGTCTCTGGATGGGAATCGGTATACGGAGTTTGCCAGAAAGATATTGACCGGTTATAGAATTTTCATTAGCCATTATTTTCTCTGGTGTTCCAACCGCCACAACCCATCCACCATTTCTACCTGCGCCTGGTCCTAGGTCTACGATGTAATCCGCAGCTCTTATGGTGTCCTCGTCATGTTCTACGACGATGATGGTGTTGCCCAAATCCCTTAGTTCCTTTAGGGTTTCGATTAGTCTTTTCTTGTCCCTGTAGTGTAGCGCTATTGAGGGCTCGTCTAGTATATATATTACTCCGACGAGGCTGCTTCCGATCTGGGTAGCGAGTCGAATTCTTTGGGCTTCTCCTCCGCTAAGTGTTCCCGCCGCTCTGTCCATTGTTATGTAATTTAGTCCCACATTCATTAAAAATTTTAGTCGAGATTTTATTTCTTTTAGGACTTTTTCCGCTATCTGCATTTCTCTGTCGGTGAGTTGAAGCTGATTAAAAAATTTCAAAGCCTGTTCGATGGACATTTTGGTGACTTGGGCAATGTTTAGTCCTCCCACGGTAACCGCAAGACTTTCCGGTTTCAACCTATTTCCCTTACAGTGGGGACAGGGATTCATATCCATGAATTTCTCAATTTCTTCCCTAATATATTCAGATTTGGTTTCCCGATATCTTCGCTCTAGATTGTTTACAACGCCTTCAAAGCTCCCTTCATATTCTAGGTATAATCCTCTATCTCTGTTTTCATAGAGGTATTTGACACGGTCATTAGTTCCATACAGGATTACATTAAGTTGTTTCTGTGTTAGTTCCTTTATCGGGGTGTATACGCTGAAGCCGTAATGTTTTGCCAATGCTTCTAATCTTCGGAAGTACCAACTGCCTATGGGATCATTCCACGCCGCTATTGCTCCCTCCGCCAGCGATAATTCCTTATTTGGGATTACGAGGTCGGGGTCTATCCTTCTAGTGGTTCCCAGACCTCCACAGTAGCTACATGCTCCATGGGGATTGTTGAACGAGAACATTTGGGGAGTTAATTCCTCTAATCCTAATCCGCACTCCTCACAGGCTAATCTTTTGCTGTAGATATTCTGCTTATCATCATCTATCAAAACTTTTACCACATCTCCGAATTTGAGGCAGGTTTCCACGGAATCGTTGAGTGTTTTTTGAATATCTGGACCTATAACTAATCTGTCTACTATCAAGTCAATGTCGTGTTTTTTGTTTTTGTCCAGGATTATTTCCTCTTCTAGGTCCCTCATTTCTCCGTCTATTCTTATTCTAGCGAATCCGTCGTTTTTGAGGTTTTCCAACACTTTGCGATATTCGCCTTTTCGTCCCTTCACTATGGGGGCCAATATTTGTATTCTGGTTCCTTGCGGGAGACTCATTATTCGATCCACTATTTGCTCAGTGGTGAGCTGTGTGATTTCTTTTCCGCACTGCCAGCAATGAGGTACCCCAATCCTTGCGTAGAGTAGCCTTAAATAATCATAGATTTCAGTTATGGTTCCCACCGTGGATCTGGGGTTTCTGCTTGGTGATTTTTGCTCTATGGATATTGCTGGAGACAATCCCTCTATGTATTCTACGCTGGGTTTCTCCATCATCTCTAAGAATTGGCGGGCGTAGGAGGATAGGGACTCAATGTATCTCCTCTGTCCCTCGGCGTATATGGTGTCGAATGCCAGAGAAGATTTCCCAGATCCACTCAGCCCGGTGATGACCACAAGCTTATCGCGTGGAATCTCCACATCAATATTTTTCAGGTTGTGCTCCGATGCTCCCTTAACAAATATTTTGTCTTTAGCCATATTTTCCTTTTCCTTCCATCTCTAACCTGAGTAGCGATAACTTATCTCGAATTGATGCGGCTCTCTCAAATTCCAGATTAGACGCCGCAGTCCTCATCTCCCTCTCCAGATCCTTAATGATGTAAGGTAAATCATCTCGACTTATATTCTCAACTTCTATTTCTTCGTGTCTTCTCCCGGTCATATCTCTAATAGCTTTTACAATTGTTTGAGGAGTTATTCCATGTTCCTCATTGTACTTCATTTGTTTCGCCCGCCTCCGATTGGTCTCATCTATTGCTCTTCTCATAGCTTCGGTTACCGTGTCCGCATACATTATCACTGTGCCGTTAACATTTCTTGCAGCCCTACCGATAGTTTGAATCAGGGACTGTTCCGATCTGAGGAAGCCTTCCTTATCTGCATCTAGAATAGCGACCAGGGATACCTCAGGCAGATCAAGTCCCTCTCTCAGAAGATTTATTCCTATGAGCACGTCGAATTCACCGAGACGCAAATCTCTCACAATATCCACCCTGTCCAGAGTGTCTATCTCGGAGTGTAGATATCTTACCCTGACACCTAAATTATCATAATAATCGGTAAGATTTTCAGCCATTCTCTTGGTGAGGGTGGTAACCAGTACTCTTTCCTTCCTCTCCGCTCGCTTCCTTATCTCTCCCAGAAGATCATCTATCTGGCCCTCAACTGGGCGAACCTCCACGCTGGGATCCATAAGACCGGTGGGCCGGATGATTTGCTCCACCAGCTGCTCGTTCATCTCTAATTCGTAAGGCCCAGGGGTGGCTGAAACATAGATTACCTGGTTAACCATGCTTTCAAACTCTTCGAATTTAAGGGGTCTATTATCTATGGCTGATGGAAGTCTAAACCCATACTCTACTAGTGTTTCCTTTCGCGAACGGTCTCCCTCATACATTCCTCTCAGTTGAGGAATGGTTACATGTGATTCGTCAATAAAAAGAAGATAGTCGTTCGGGAAATAGTCAATAAGGGTGTAGGGACGCTCACCGGGTTTTCTGCCGTCAAGATGTCTGGAATAATTTTCTATGCCTGGGCAATAACCCACCTCTTGCAGCATCTCCAAGTCGAATTTGGTTCTTTGCTCTAGCCTCTGCGCTTCCAAGAGCTTATTCTTAGCTCTTAATTCTTTGAGCCTTTCCTGTAACTCTTCCTCAATGGTTTCAATAGCTCTTGATAAGTCTGCAGCAGGTATAACGTAATGTTTAGCGGGCAGAATATAGACCCTATCTTTCTCCATTATGGTTTTACGGGTTAAGGGATCTAACTCCCGGATTCTCTCAATGTAGTCACCGAATAGTTCCACCCTAATCAGAATATCCTCATAAGAAGGATAAATCTCTATTACGTCTCCCCGAACTCGGAATCTGCTTCTCTCCAGATTTAAATCGTTACGTTCATATTGTATGTCCACGAGTGACCTGAGAATCTCTTCCCTACTTTTTGATTCTCCTCTTTCTAGGAAAAACCCCATACCTCTATAGTATTCGGGGGAGCCTAGACCATAAATACAGGAAACACTAGCCACCACTATGACATCTCTTCGCTCAATAAGAGATCTGGTGGCTGCGTTACGCATCTTATCAATCTCTTCGTTAATCGAGATCTCCTTGGCTACATACAGGTCTATTTGTGGCACATAGGCCTCGGGCTGATAATAATCATAGTAACTAACAAAGTATTGGACGGCATTTTCTGGAAAGAACTCCTTAAACTCGCTGTACAGTTGAGCCGCCAAGGTCTTATTATGTGAGATGACCAGTGTAGGTTTCTGAACTTCTTCGATTACGTTGGCCATGGTGAAGGTTTTTCCAGAGCCGGTAACCCCTAGTAGTGTTTGGTGATGCAGATTATTCTGCAAACCTTCTACCAGCTGGGTGATGGCTTCTGGCTGGTCGCCTTGCGGTGTGTACTCTGATACTAGCTTGAATTTGGGCATATTTTTAGACTCCTTCCATAGCCAAATCAAACAGTAAGAGCTGAGATAAATAAATA
>NZ_JBRAKS010000190.1:0-7797 GCF_052745115.1 Candidatus Jordarchaeum sp. | reverse complement strand
AGTTTCATAGTACCACATAGCCATATATGGTATTATTTAGTATTAAATCTTTTTACTGTTGTAAACCCTCGAGAAAAAAGCCCAGATTTTACGGAGGGTTTGGGAGCGACATCCACATATAATTCTTTTATCCATTTTGTGATTTGGCCAAGGTCCGGTGAAGATAGTGCGAGATTTTTACCATATGTGATTTCAGCGGCTTCTTTAAAAAGGTCGTGATGTGCATTCTTTCCGATACTAATACAGTTTAAATGAATGTCTTCTCTTTCTCCGAGTAGGTTTTTAACAGTCTTTAGGAATTTCTCCGGTGTGTCTCCAGATTTTTCGTATGGCGCAGCGTCAGAAATAAGAACGAAGATTACTGGTTTTACCCGGTTTTCATCAATCATCATTTCTGCTAGTTCGACTCCTCTCTCAACGGCGCCACTAAGATTGGTACCACCCCTACAGTTTAATCCATAATCTAACATAGCGATAATGGCTTCAGGAGCATCCTCTTCGGTGGTTTTAAAAATTGCCAATTCTTTATTTTCGCGATCCGGCCAAACATCATCGTTAAAGAAGAAAACCGAGAAAAGATTTCCCAGTTTATTCTGGAGCATATCATCAAAGGTTAAAATAGCAGCGGTTACTGCACCAGCACATCTTTTAACTAACTTATCTTTGACAGATAGCATCTCTTGCAAGCGTTTAACACTTTCCGAGGAAAGGGGCACATAGTATTTTTCCAAGATTTTTGATACGCTTTCCTCCCCCGGTGACCAAACATTTGAAGATACGCGCACATCGTTAAATCGGATCATGCTGAAACTGTTATCCATTCCAATGACAATATTTTTCTCCTTAACTTGTACCATTAGAAAATCCTCATCCAAAATTGTTTTTTAGCATTAAAATAGCAAATACTAATTATTTATTAACCAAGCTTAGGCTAAAAATGATTCTCTCCCAACATTCCAAAATAACATAAAATAATGATAGAAAAAGCCATTTATTAGTAAGCCAAATTCGAATTAAGACTTATTGTTACATTAGAAGTCTAAACCATGAACCGGAAAAATTCTCTCCTTTACATCTTGTACCACTTGTTTCAAATCCTCGAAAACCATCTTTTTTGCCCTTTCTTCCACTTTCACCTCAGGATCTTCCATCTTAGTGGGCGCAGCATAGTTTAATCCTATTTCCTTTGAAACGCTATTGTAGAATTCTCTCCAAGCCTCAGGAGTTTCCTCCGGTATGGAAATATTCAGTAGTTCACAGAGCATTGAAGCCCAAGCTCTAGCCACAACACCTATCTGATAGCCACCTCCACCAAACAGCAAGTATTTTCCATCGCACAGCTCGTGTGCTAAGCTATGCATAGTTTTAACCACGTTCAAGAACGCCCTAATCGTTAGTGCCTCCGAAGTTAAGGGATCGGTGTAATGAGTGTCAACTCCTGACTGCTGCAGAATCAATTCCGGCTTATAGGCTCTGGCTAGTGGCGGTACGATCTCATTGAAGGCATAGAGGTAAGCCTCGTCAAAAGTGTAGGGCGGAAGAGGAACGTTTACACAATAACCCTTTCCCTCCCCTTCACCGTCCTCAAAAACGAAGCCAGACCCTGGAAAAAGATAAGTTCCATCCTCATGCAATGATACAGTTAAAACTCCGGATTCGGAGTAGAAAGTGTCCTGCGTCCCGTCGGCGTGGTGACAATCTAAATCAACGACCATTATTCGCTTTAATTGATATTTTTTCTGAATGTAACGAACGGTGCAAGCAATGTCATTGAAAACACAGAATCCGGAAGCTCTACTTCTTGTTGCATGATGCAAACCTCCACCAATATTGAAAGCGTGCTGAACTTCACCCTTATTTAACAGATCTGCTGCCTTTAGTGAACCGCCGACAATTTTTCGGGTAACCTCAAACATTCGTGGAAACGCAGGGGTATCCCCATAGTCTAAGTAGCCTTCACCTGTTTTGCTAAGCGTTTTAACTAACTCTATATATTCGGGACTATGGACAAGCTCCAATTCTACTTCTTCACACTCACCGGGTTCAACCATGGTCACGTTTTGGTTGTTGAAAACGCCTATTTCCCTCATAAGTCTTATGGCTAGAGCTAATCGTTGAGGTCTTAGGGGATGATTCGGGCTAAGATAATATTTAAGATAATCATCAGAGTAAATTACAGCCATTTTTCCAGTCATAAGAAAACACCTTTTTAAAACAAGTAAAAGTGATATTAATATATTCTCCAAGGATGGGGTTAACGAATAATCAAAACCGGTCTCTTGCTCCAGCGAATAATTCTTATCGAGTGACTGCCCACCGTCACTTTTTGAGTCCCAGTGGCTCCCCTTATACCGACCACTATCAGTTCCGCTCCATCCCTCTCAGCTTGATCACAAATTGATTCTGCGGGGTCGCCCATTAGAACATGTTTGGTGACTTTAATCCCCTTGCTTTTAGCTTTTTTCTCCGCTTCCTCCAAAAATTGATTTGCCTTTAACTTCATCTTATCTCTAATTTCGTTTATGCCCTCCTTCAAATAGGGTTCCA
Organism: Candidatus Jordarchaeum sp.; assembly: GCF_052745115.1. Taxonomy (NCBI): domain Archaea; kingdom Promethearchaeati; class Candidatus Jordarchaeia; order Candidatus Jordarchaeales; family Candidatus Jordarchaeaceae; genus Candidatus Jordarchaeum; species Candidatus Jordarchaeum sp. The sequence continues at coordinate 5,250 of NZ_JBRAKS010000190.1, read as the reverse complement.
AGCGTTCCAGCTGCGCCTTTTCTACAACGCTTATAACAATAAGTTCAGATCCACAGGTCTCTGCAATCCCGATTGCATAGTTAACAGCTTTTTCGGCTTGTTTCGAGCCGTCCGTGGCTACCAGAATTTTTTTAAACATAACAAAGCACCAGCATAAAATATTTTTATTTAGCTATCTAATGGACGGAATTTAACTTAAAAATTTTGATAATTTTAATTTAGAAATTTTTAGTAAATATCATAAGTAGCTAACAATATTTAAATTTCCAGATAGTCTCGTATTTTTAGATTATAGGAGTTGTTTTTTTGCCTAAGGGAAATGGTGTTAGAAAATTACAAGAGGAGATTTTAAAACTTAAGAAAAGTGAGAATATCTTTCTTCCTGCCCACAATTACCAAACCCCCGAAATTCAAGAAATCGCGGATGTTCTTGGCGATAGTCTTGAACTAGCCAAGTTGGCTCAAAAAGAGATTGACGCAGATTTAATCGTTTTCTGTGGAGTGGACTTTATGGCCGAAACAATGGCAATCCTCAATCCTGACGCCGAAATTTTTATTCCTGATCCAAAAGCTCAATGCCCCATGGCGTTGATGTGCCCAAAAAACATTGTTACTAAGGCAAAAGCAGAACATCCAGATCTGCCGGTTGTATTGTATGTAAACACTCTCGCAGAGGCAAAGGCAGAAGCTGATGTTATGTGTACATCTGCAAACGCGGCGAAAGTGGTAAAAGCCTTAGGTTCAGATAAGGTTCTATTCGGACCTGACGCAAACCTTGCAGCTCATGTGGAGAAGAAGACCGGTGTTAAGACTGTTCCAGTACCAGAGGATGGATACTGTATAGTACACGTAAGATTCATACCGGAAAATATTCTTGAGTTGAAAAATAAGTATCCTGACGCAGTTGTACTTGTTCATCCAGAGTGCGACATGGAGGTTCAGGAAGTAGCGGATGTAGTTGCGTCCACAAGTCAAATGCTCAACTACGTTAAAGACTCAAAAGAGAAGAAATTCATCATTGGAACGGAAATAGGATTAGTGGACCGCATGAGAAGAGAAATTGGTGGAGATAAGACGTTTATCCCCGCGTCAGAAACTGCCATTTGCAGAAACATGAAAAGGAACACTCTAGAAAAAATTCGAGACGTAATTATTAATAAACCCCCTGAGAACTTGATTAAGGTTCCAGAAAATATAGCAGAGAAGGCAAGAACCGCTCTTGAAGCAATGTTTGAACTGACCAAGTAATTCTTAAAAATTCCGGTCGGAAGAAACCATATTGCCACCGTGAACCGCTGAGAGAAAAACTACAACATCTCCATCTTGTAGTTTTGTGTCTATTCCCTGAAGCAACTCCATATCTCTCTCGTTTATTAAAACAATTATACCGGGATTTAGCTGACCTTCGTTAACAGAAATAGCATTATAAAGCTTCTCGTCGACCTCACGTATTAAATTAAGAAGTGAGCGAACCGTGGCTCCATTTTCAATAGTGAATAACATTTTACTTTTTTTCGCCGTATATTTAAGAGTAGACATCGCGCGAACACTTACCTTCATGAACTCACCTACGTGAATACCAAGTTTATTGGATTTTTCAAAATATGGTCGACGTTATTTAAGTTGATGCGAGATTAATTATTATTGTAAAGAAAAAATTATAGAAAGATGATCAAAATAGGTGCATTTCCTCATCGCTTGACGGGCTCAGTGCAGGTCAGTTTTATCATCCAAGTACCTTATGAGTAAACACTCTTTTTAGTATTTCTATCAGGACTAATGGGTACACATTTAGTAATAGACACTGGTGTTTATTACCACAGACCGAGAAACTCACTTTAAACCAACCCCAGTACACCACTAGTCTCTTATTGTGTTCCTAATCTTGTTTTTTAACCAGTAAGGTATTGCTCGAACTAATATTCGGGTATAGGATTTCCTCCCCACTAAAAGGTCGCCTACTAGTTTCTGCATACCCTTATCAGACATAATCCCAATCCCCACATTAGAGGACTGCCCCTTTAAAAAGTAGTTTTGGAGCCAAACTCCCCATTTTAATTCGCTACCTAGCCTTTTTTTCAACTTTTTCTGATATACCGACAAACCTTTTTCACTAAAATCGTTCTTATGAAAAGCTCTATTAATAACATCTGCCGCTATTTTCCCACTTACCATAGAGTAATACATGCCCTCTCCAGTGATTGGAGATACGGTACCCGCAGCGTCTCCAACAAGAACTATGCGATCTGAATAATTTATGGAAGTCAAGCCTGAAAGAGGAACTAGAGCAGCGTCAAATCTAATCACTTTCGCCCCTTCTAGTTTCTGAGAGGCGACTGGATGATTTTTAACAAAATTTTCAAGATAAGTTTTCAAATTTTCTTTCACTTTTGAAAGAAGGGCTCCCACACCCACAGCCAGACAGTCGCCCTTTGGGAAGATCCAAGCGTATCCAAAAGGTGATACGTCGCCACCGTAGTAAAATTCGTTTCTTTTTCCAAACCTTTCATCTATCAATTCGGGCTTCATGCTCATCAAATACTGTACACAGAAACCTAGAGATTTTCGATCATCCATTGGATTCAATAATTTTTTAATAATGGAGTTTACGCCATCCGCTCCCGCCACCATTTTGGTTTGATATGTTTCAGATGCGGATAGCTCCACGTAGTCCTGTCGTATCTTCAACTTTTTGACATGTTCCTTTGACCTTACTTCCGCACCATTGGAAACCGCTCTTTGAGCTAGGTATTTACCGAGTTCTGTGCGGTGAACATTACCCCCAACCCTTTCATCATAATCTATGGTGAAAGACTCTCCTTCTCTGTAGGATACTGTAACCCCCCAAATCTCCCTTTCCAGAATGTTTTCATCTAAAGAAAATTCACGTAAAGCTCTTTCTGTGAGCATTCCACCACAGAGCTTATCCATATTGGGCTCATCCCTATCGTCCAAAACAAGAACATTTAGACCATATGAAGCCAGATTTTCCGAACAAATAAGCCCCGCAGGTCCGCCGCCCACAACAATTACATCCCAAATCATTTTAAAATCTCCAATAGCTCTACAAACTCTAACTATTTTCTTTAAGACTTACGATCGTGTTGAAAGCGATTTTTATGGCATCATCAAGTCCCTGTAAAAGCTCTGACGCAAACTTTTCGATGTTCCAAAAACTTTTTTCCGTCCCCGGCTTATCACTTACAACCATTATCGCAGCCGTCTTCATATTATAGATTTTCCCCAGAGTGAAGACCGCTGAACACTCCATATCTATGCCTACACATCCCTTTTCCACCGCTTCTCTATATAGTTCAGAGGTCTCTCGAAAAAGAGCATCAGTAGTCCAAACCGGACCCACAAATACATTCCTCCCATACTCTTTAGACTTCCGAATAAGCAGATTCGTTAATTCAGAATTAGCCTCTATCTTATCACCCCCATATAGTGCCTAGTGGTACCATCTCCTTTAAATGCGGAATCCGCAATAACTATATCGCCTACATCTATATTCTCAACCAAACCGCCTAAGAAGTCTATCCTGATCGCGGTCTTCACATCAGCCCTATGTAATGCCTCAAGGACAATGGCAGCCGATGGGCAACCAATCCCCGTTGGAACCACGGAAACATTTAATGAATTTACTTTTCCTCGGTGTGTTTGTCCCCTAGTTTCGGATTTTTTTAAAAATCCTAGGATTCGATTGGTGCACGCAGGAGTTGCAGGGAGCAAAACTGTTTTTGCAATCGAGTCCGGTGCGCAGCCGAGTAAAATATACACAATTTTAGAATTTTGAGACAACTGCCTCATCCCCATAGATTTTGGCAATATTTCAATGCCGTATATTAACCTTTTTTATAAGCTTTATAATTTTAATACTTCTCTTTAAAGATATTATCTTTACTAAAGAGAGGGACAATAGCTTATTTGTTATGAATATGAGGGAAAAAATAAAGAAGAGTGAATGTTTGAAGGCTTGGTTTTCAATATAGGAGTTCTATTGTAGCAGTAGTAGCCATTTCAATTCGTCCCAAAAATTGAAGACTAGAAACTGGTTCAATAGTCTTTTAGCCTCTGAGGGTTGGGGCCAAGGACCCGCAAACGCAGCGTAGAGTGGATCAGTTGTTAATCCGTACAAGAGTATGCCAACTAAGAGCAGAATCACCGTAATAATAACGAAGAGAGCAAAAGGCGATTCTTTTAAAGAAACTCTACCTCTTGTAGCTAAAGGAAAACCGATTAGGATAGCTATCGAGAGTACTATTGTTTGAGGTACGAATTGTCCTTCTATAACTGCTTGAACCACCATAAAACCTGCAATACCCGCGGCAACAATAATTGCAGCATAGTCAATTCTCTCCAAAGGTTTATGCTCTCCAGTCCAGATTTCAAGCACTATACCAGAAACTAGTAACAGAAAGAAACCGGTGTAAACCAATTGGTGTCCAAGCATTTCGTCAAAATAGTATATTTTAGGATAGATGGTCCAGAAGTATATCTGCGCCGGAATATTGCTCATTGGAAACACCAGAGAGGCCAGGTAGATGAACGGAAGATTTTCCGCGATGAGCACTTCTACACTATTTGCGGTAAAATGCATGCCGTGGCCTTCAAAGAAGATGAAGAAGGATAATACCATAAATGCCTGAAGCATCAGCATTTTCTTATCTGAGATTTCTTTGGGCTTCTTCTCAGCCACAATAACCTTGTAGAAAACCATAGACGACAATGCTACAAAGGGAGCTTGTACGATTAGATCCCAGAACTCCCATAAGGGAAGCACTACGGGAAGAAGGTACACTAGGAAAAACAATAGTATAAAAATGAAAATAGTTTTAGCCACTCTATTCACTTTAAAACCTCCATATCGCCCGTATTATAACACGTATTAGTTTAAGAGTAGTTTAACAAAAATTTCGCGGTTTATACGTATTAAACCATAAAAAGCACATTTGAACTTTTTTACATCACCAAACTTCTTTATAAAAGTTCTAGAGCTGTTTTTTCGATTAGATCGACTTTTTCCTGTTAAATAAGAACACTTTCACGGTAAATTTTATTAAAGAATAGTTTGTTAGGTTTCTGGACTCGAAACCATCCGCCCATACCGTTTAGTCTTTTAAAAAGTTTATGAACAAGAATAGGAAAAAAGTGTAATGTTTTTAGAGTCTGAACTCAAAGGATCAAGAAGTTGTGATGAATTGGGGATACACACGGAAAAATCCTCATTTTAAATGGTCTTTTTTTATG
>NZ_JBRAKS010000189.1:0-7830 GCF_052745115.1 Candidatus Jordarchaeum sp. | reverse complement strand
TCTGGAAGTGTCCTAGATGGGTAAGTTTCGGACAACGGTGTGTGACTTGCTCAACGAGATATCACCGCTTGTGGCTGAGGAACCTCTGCTCGACCAGATCATAGACCGTGTGGTAAGGTATGGGGGTGGGCTCTTCCACTGTTACGACGACCCCCGGATACCGAAGACAAACAACAACCTTGAGCAGAGTCACCACAAGTTTAAGAAGGAGAAGAGGCGGGTTATGGGAGGGACAGAAAACCGGCTTTACGTGGAGCTTCACGGACCCTTCGCGGCCGTGGCTCAGAACTACTGTGGGCAACCATTTGAGGAGAGGCTGGAGCTGGTGCGCACCTACTTCCCCTCGAGGGGGGCTTTAAGAGGGATGCGAGAGAAACACGAGGGTTTGCGCAGGGAGCACAGGGAGATTCTACGCATCAGAAGGCAGGGACTACCAAAAACGCTCCAAGAAGTGGAGGAAAAACTCGAGTTAACAATCAACAAACCTATAAAAGAATCACAATATAATAAATAATAGACTCATTGCTTCAAAATCTCGAACTGTTAACAATTTTATAAATTATAATAATTCATCCCACTTTCCGCACCTTTGATTTATTTTTTCCTATTTTTGTAAAATTTAAGTCTGTGGGGGGAGAAGCCTCCGCGTTTTTGAGCAAAACTCTCAAAAGAGTGGGGCTTATTTTGTGTGATGACTCCAGAGGGTGCCGGCTTCTGCGTCTCCTGCCCCCATTTTTCTACACAGTGGTGTTAAAAATAGGAGGGGAACCGTGGTCTCCAATCGGCCACCACAACAGGTTAAAAACTGGGAAGGGGAATTAAACACGGGGAAAGCCTTCCCCGGGACAAATTTTTCTGAAAAGTTTTTGAATCCAAGCAAAGAGAAACAAGCAGTAATTGGAAAAACGAAAAAACCCCGAAATATTCGTAAAGGGTGCGGAAAGTGGGATTCATTAGAATCCATATTTTATTAAAGTTGGAATAACAGAAATTTAAAAAAAGTAAAATCATTATCAAAAAATTAGTAAATAAAAAATAATTCTTTAAGCTTAACATGGAATATTGAGGGCTGTTTATGGTACGAATAGGAATAGTTGATAGAAATAGATGTAAACCAAAGGAATGTCAAAAGGAATGCCGTAAATTCTGTCCTCCTGTAAGAATGGGACAAGAAGTTATTATGTTCGACGCTGAAACTGGTCAAGCAATAATATCCGAACAGCTATGTGAAGGATGCGGAATATGTGTTAAGAAATGTCCTTTTGGAGCAATTAAGATTATTAATCTTCCCGAGGAGCTAGAAAAAAATATTACTCATAGATATGGTCCAAACACTTTCAAACTGTATCGTCTACCAATACCTAAGTCCGAAAAGGTTACTGGATTAATAGGCCCAAACGGGGTGGGTAAAACCACAGCTATGAGAATTTTAGCCGGTGAAATAAAACTAAATCTGGGAGATTATGAAAATCCACCAGAGTGGGAGGATATAATTAAATATTACCGGGGAAGCGAGTTACAACCCTACTTCGAAAAAATGTCTGCAGAAGAACTTAGAGTGGTTCACAAACCTCAGAACATTACTAGGTTGCCAGAGGTGGCTAAGGGAGTGGTGGGGGAGCTCCTGGAAAGAGTCGACGAAAGAGGAATAATGAGTAAACTGGCAGAGGAATTAGAATTAAAGAAACTGTGGAATCGTGAATTAAATGTTCTTAGTGGTGGTGAACTCCAAAGGGTTGCCATAGCGGCCACTGTTGCCAGGGAGGCTAACGTGTATCTCTTCGATGAGCCCTCAAGCTATGAGGATATCTACCAACGCCTAAACATAGCAAGAGTAATAAGAAAACTTGCAGATGAGCAAAAAACCGTAATATGCATAGAACACGACCTAGCTCTCGTAGACTATCTAAGCGACCAGGTTTGTATGTTCTACGGAACGCCGGGAGCATACGGTGTAGTTTCGCATCCGCACGGTGTGCGAGAAGGAATTAACATCTACCTAGATGGATTTCTTCCCGACGAAAATCTACGCTTTCGCGTAGAACCTATTAGATTCCACACCAGTCCCACACCATCTGGGGGATGGGAAAGTCAAGAGGTTTTATTATCATTTGGAAAAATGGAAAAAGGCTACAACGGCTTCTCTTTAAAAGTGGAAAGCGGTAGAATCCATAGAGGAGAGGTCATTGGAATAATTGGACCTAATGGCATCGGCAAAACAACTTTCATAAAATTACTTGCTGGAGAGATTCAGCCCGACGAGGGAGAACCTCCCGAGGAAGATGTTAAGGTTAGCTATAAACCTCAATATTTGAGGGCCAACTATGAGGGAACGGTACAAATGCTACTCAGAGATAGTGGGAGAAAAAGAGCGAGTAGCAGCGCATTCAAATCTGATGTACTCAGACCCTTAGAACTGGAGAATTTGCTCGATAGATATGTTAAAGAACTGAGTGGTGGAGAACTACAAAGTGTAGCTATTGCGGCTTGTTTATCTCGGGAAGCAGATGTATATCTTTTAGATGAACCAAGCGCCTTTTTATCTTCGGAACAAAGGTTAGTAATGGCTAGAACAGTCAGACGTGTAATAGAAAATTGGAAGGTTGCTGCGTTTATTGTGGAACATGACATAATTGGTGTAGATAGTCTCTCAGACAGCCTAATGGTTTTTAGGGGAGTGCCTGGTGTACAAGGGGAAGCAGCGGCACCAACCGATCTTAGGACCGGTATGAACCAATTCCTAAAAATATTAAACATAACCTTTCGAAGAGACCCTGAAAACGGTAGACCCAGAATTAACAAAGAGAATTCGAGACTAGATAGACTACAAAAGGAACAAGGTGAATATTATTACATCCCACTGGGAAAAGACTAGATTTCATAAAATTTTAAGATTAATTTTTGTTCTACTACTCATGTTTTTCTAGGGCTACTCCAGAATTAACTTCTTCTTCGCGAATACTACTTTATACAGTTCCTTGGCTTCAAACAAGACTTTTTGTCCCTCTCTGCTCTGAATTAAATACCCTATTTTCGCTAACTTGTTAAGATACCTTGAAATATTTCCTTGATCGATGTCAAGGGTTTCCGCCAATTGACTGGCAAAAACTGGACCACCTCCATATTTTTCACAAATTTTTAGAAAAATATCTAACTCTCTGGTGGTCAACTCCTCCTTCATTCTTTTGAGAATGCTTGTACTGAGTTTTCCTCTAGCTAAACGAATTCCTGTATCAAGGTCTTGGAGTTCAATCCTCTGGCTATCCACTCTTTTTAGAGCCGCTTCAAGTGTGCTGCGCAGGATAACCAGTAAGTAGCGCGGATTGCGATAAGCCACCTCGTTAGCCTTCTCAATAACCTCTTTTGTAAAAGGAAAAAGGGAATCTGGAGGATTGTTCTCTCTATATATTTTCAGTCTTTTTTTGACAAGCTCAATGGCTGCGTGATCATCTAAATCCTCAAACTCTATCTCGGCCATAATTCTAGAAATAACAGCGGGATGGACCTCCTTTACTCTTTGCCACGACTTTGGACTACTACAAATAACTGTTAAGTGCTTTCTCAGACCATGAACCCTTGAAAGGTATTCTCTGGTGAGTGTGTAAGCCTCTCTTATTTCTTTTTCATTTGCTGTAGATGCCAACTCCTCAAATTCATCTATTATGAAACATGTGGAATAATCATTATTACTCAAAATAGAAAAAACACTTGCTAAATCTTTACCCGCCTTATGAGAATTTAACTCCAAATTTTTTATAGCTAAATTCTTATAATAATCCCGTATTTCGAAAATAAAGTCCTTATCCTCAACGGAAAGTTCAAGAGAAAGAGCTTCTGGACAGACAGATTCAAAAAGGGCTTTGGCATATCTCATAGGATCTCCGCTGGGAACCTTACATAAAAAAACTATACCTTCATGTTTTTTAAAAGTATCAGCTATGGCAATAGCTCTGACACTTTTGCCTGTTCCATAGTCGCCCACTAAGCTCAGTGTTGCTCCTCCTCCGCTAAGAACAATATCTATATTTGTAGCTATTGATTCGTCTTCAGCTGTAAAGACTAGGGTTTCAAGTATTTCCTCTTCGGTCATAGCTTCTGCAGAAGTTTTAACGAAGGGATTTCCTTTAAGGAAAAATTGTTTGTATTTGTCCTTTTTAATAAGTATATCATAACTCATAGGTCTTTCCCCGTTTTTTCTATTTTAATGTATAATTAGAAAGCCTTATTAATGTAACTAGTGTATATTTATGCGAAGTATGTAAATAATGTAAAAGTATGTAATTTAAAAAGAAAAAATCTACATAGCCTACATACACAAAAATAAAGGGAAAGGCGAAAAAAATGGATAAAGCAACTACAAAAGTAATACTTGAACAGCTAAAATATGTCTATGATAATCTTTCTGAGAAAAAAGAAGAAGATGTTAGAAAATACAGATACACCTTAGCCCACACCATAGCAAACATGAGAATTGATGAAATAACTGTATAATGATTTTATACTAAAATTAAAATTACTGATTTTTTAAACATTTCCATCATATTGATAAAAATAATTTTTAACAAATTTTTTTAAAAAAATTAAATCTGAAAAATTATTATTAAATATTAAAAAATCCTAAAAAAAGAAAAAGAGAAGAAGGTATTCTTAATTAATCTTCTTTAACGAACCTATTTTCCAACTTCTTTAGGACACCGGGAAGGGTATTCTACTGCGTGAGGAAATCCTCAATTAACTTCAAATAAAATTTTATATATTACCATAAAACCTGCGCATGTATATTCCATCTCCTCGGGTCCTAGTCGGTGTGGCATAAAAGGTCCGTGTCTGCGCATGAATTCCGCTACTTCATTTGCTTTTTGTCTTGCTAGATCAAATGCTGGATCATCAAATAGGTCTATTGGTCCTACTAGGTGTCCATCGGTAATGTTGAAGCCTAAGGCAATAATTCTTGGTGGGCCATCGAATCTTGTACAAACCGCATTATTAACGCTTACAGGCATCAAAGGTCCTGTGTGACTACCTCTCATCCATCCTGCTACTAAGTGGGGAAACGCATAAGGTTCTAAGACCTCTCCGGTCGCTGGTAGTCCATGTTGGGATCGTACTAGGGCGCAGGGATCATCCTTTCCTACATATTTTCCGGCTATCAAACTGAGTCGTGATGTAGATACGGCTGCACACGGTAACCCATCTTTTCGCCATACTTTCCTAATTACGTATCTTCCAGTTGTTCCGATTAATGCTAGTACATCGTACATTTCTTCTGGGCAGTTTAGATGTACACCCTTGTTTTCCATCACATCGTATACATCGAAGGTGAATCCTTCGTGTAGTGAGGGATCGATTATTAGCCCTGCTGTGTTGAAGGGGTCTGCAAAGATTTTGAATATGGGATAATTGAAGGCTCCGGGCTCAGTTTTATCTGCCATAAAGGCTATTAGTGGATCACTTCCTCTTTCCTCAAATTCCAGTTCTGCGACTCCTGGCCCCATTCCTTTGACATTTCCACTGAATGTATCTTTGAGCAAATCTTGTCCTGCTCCGTATAATTTTAGTTTTCTCGAAATCTCGGTTGCCTTGGTGAATGTATCCCAGGCTAGTTTGTGTACTTTTTCGCTATCTTCACCATTTCTATGGGTCATTATTAATTCTAAGTCATCACCAGCGTGGGTCACATAATAATCTATTATTATTCCGTCTTTCTTTCCTTTCTCTAGAGAATTCTTAGCTATTTCTATGCAGTCTGGGTGTACCGTTGTGTGACCTGCGATAGATCCAATATCTGCTTTTATTAAGGAGACTGTTATTTTTGCCATTTTTTTCTCCCCTTTTTGTTGATAATGTTCAATTAGTTTGTATATTCTTAAATCTTTTTTTTGTTCTCCTCTATTTTAAATGTTGGAATTTTAGATGTTTTTAGGAATTTTTACATATACAAGTTACTTAGGGGCTTTTATTTTATACTGATTTTTCGAATTGATAGTATTGAATACTAATATAAATTCAATAAAAGAGGAAGAAGAGTTCCAGTTTTGAATATCCTATGTTACTCCTCAAGATTACTTCAATATGAAGTTAGCCAAGTCGATTAATCTTTTTGAATAGCCCCACTCATTATCATACCATGATAAAACTTTTACAAGATTTTCTCCTACCACGTAAGTGGTTCCAAGATCAACAATTGAGGAATACGGGTTTCCTATGAAATCCACAGACACTAGTGGTTCGTCTACACAGTCTAAGATTCCTTTCATTTCCTCTTTAGATGCTGTTATGAAAGCTTCGTTAACCTCTTCTTTGGATGTGGATTTTTCTACTAAAACTGTTAAATCGACTACAGAAACATCTGCTACAGGGACTCTGAGAGCCATTCCATCGAGCTTTCCGTCAAGTTCTGGTAGTACTAGGCCAATTGCCTTCGCAGCACCTGTAGTGGTTGGTATTATTGACAGGTTTGCGGCTCTAGCTCTTCTTAAATCTTTGTGGGGAAAGTCCAAAATTCTTTGATCGTTAGTATACGCGTGTGTGGTCGTCATAACTCCTTTCAGAATATTAAAGTTATCATTTAGAACTTTTGTTATCGGGGCGAGACAATTTGTTGTACAAGAAGCGTTTGAAATAATATGGTGCTTATTAGAATCGTATGTTTTATGATTAACACCGAGCACTATGGTGATATCTGGATCCTTTGCAGGGGCCGAGATAATTACCTTTTTAACTCCATCTCTTAGGTGTTTGTTTGCATCTTCCTTATTAGTGAAAACACCGGTGGATTCTATTACCACATCTATTTCATGGTCTCCCCAAGGTATCTGTGATGGATCTCTCTTGTTGAAGACTTTTATTTCTTTTTCGTTAACCCAGATTGCATCGGCGCCTTTCTGAGTTTTAACTTCTGCTTTTAGTTTACCATAAATTGAATCATATTTGAGGAGATGCGCCAAAACTGTGTTATCAGCTAGGTCGTTTATGGCCACAATTTCAACATTATCATCTTCCATTGCAGCTCTAAAGGTGTTACGACCTATTCTTCCAAAACCATTTATGCCTATTTTCACAACCATCTTATTTTCACTCTACCATATTTTTCATCAATAAATAAAGCTGAAACTATAAATTATTTTTGCATTCTAACTCTAAATTCTAACAATATCTGATTTTTACTACAGATAACAAAGTGAGTTGGATTTATATTTTATTTGAGTCATTTAAGTGTTAGGTGTGTTTAAATGGTTATACGGATTGATGATGCTGGATGGGGGGATCTTATTGGTGGGTGTTTATTGGGGTTTTTACGTCAAGAAACTGGTGAATATGTTGTAAAATTAATTGACGTTTCTCATTTCCAACCTCCAAATTTTATTAGAAAAACTTATCTTGAGGAGGCTTTAAGATTAGCGAAGGAGGCATTGAAGGAACTCAGGGTCACTAAGGAAGAAGAAATAGAGATTTGCACGGGCTCCGTTCTGAGTGAAATTAGGTTAACTCTAATGGAAGAAGGATATAAAGTGAAACCTACGCATATAGAAGGAGAATTACAAGATCTAGTTGAGAACTCTCTCCTGGATTACTATGCTGATTTGGGAGTTCCAAGAGAGAATTTGACTGTTGAGAGTGGGCGGGATAGATTTTATGTTCTGTTAAGATGGGTTATGGAGGATTTAGAACGTAGAGAAAAATTTGTTAAAACTGGATGGAATTCTTGGAATAATAAGTGGAGGTATTGGAGGCCAAAGAAAAAAAATTTTGGAAATAGAAAAACAAGTTTGTAAAATATTATTAAATCAATATTAATAATATTATAATGATATATACATACATAAATAT
>NZ_JBRAKS010000188.1:0-7862 GCF_052745115.1 Candidatus Jordarchaeum sp. | reverse complement strand
AAGTCCAAGAATGGTATTATTTATCATTAAATCTTTCTACTGTTGTGAACCCCCTCGCCAAGAGTGGAAAGCTGGGCGGTTATCTCATTCAACTGCCTCCAAAAATGAAATTTGACCAAAGCAAGGCAGAGGCTTTCTACACCCTTCTTCCAGAAAAATACAAATTTGCCATAGAGTTTAGAAACTCAACTTGGCTCAGTGATCAATCAATCAAACTACTCAGTAAATACAACATCGCCTACACAGTACTAGACGAACCGTTATTACCACCGGACATTAAAATAACAGCAAACTTCACCTATTTTAGATGGCATGGAAGAGGAAGAGAACCCTGGTATGATTATCTATACACACAAGACGAACTCAAAGAATGGATACCAAAGATCCAAGAGGCACAGGAAAGCGTAAACGAATTTTATGGATATTTCAACAATCACTATCACGGATATGCCCCTGAAAACTGCCTAGACATACTAGAAATGTTAGGAATTTCTACACCAGTTCAAAAACAAACCAGAGAAAGAATCAAACAATACCGAAAAGGTCCCCCAAAACCAGCACCCACCCCAATAACACTTCTAGATTTCATGGAAGAAAAGCCGAAAGAAACAGTTGAAGAAGAGGTAAAGATGGAGGAAAATATTGAATCTCTCCTAAGAATTTTTGCTGACGAAGGAAGGATCCTAAGAGGAAGAGTGATGAAAAGCGATGAAGTAAAAGAGGTAAAAATTGAAAACCAAAAAATATCAGCAAAGATGAGAGATTACAGCATACTAATCGATCAGGGAGAAAAAATAATCGAACACAACTGCGACGACTGGAAAAGAAGAAAAAACCAAAAAAAGTTTTGCAAACACATCGTAAAACTGTTCCTCACCTTACCCGAAAAAAAGTCCGAAAAAATTTTGAGGAATATATCCCAGAACTTAAATGAATGGAGATTCGAATAAAAGTCTAACCTCTCCTTAACCTCCTAAAATTCAACAAAATCTTATTTCAAATCAAAATATAACGGAATTTAATTCCTCAAATTTTTTAGAAAATAATTTTCAAATATTACCCAGATACCACATATCCTAAATAATCCCTATTTTTATCTAAGATAATATCCCAAATAAACTAATAAAAAATCAATTTTGAGGTTAAAAATCGATATAGAAAAAATCATCAATTTTTAAAAAATATCATAAAAACATAAAAAAGCGACTATTTTGGGGGTAAAAAATGACCACCGAAAAACTGATGCATAAAAACAATAGGAAAATCTCCGATGAAGACCTAATAGATTTTGTCAAAGAGTTAGAAGATGTTTACGATTCGTATCTCCGAGAAAAAGAGGATAAAGCGGTTAGAGACCTCTTGCTTCTGAATGAAATATACAACTCGATGGTGGAGATTAAAAGAGTTCTTAGGGTTAGAAAAGTCGAAGTTCAGGAACTATAAATAAAATTTTCCTGCTCAATTTTTCCTGTTTATTTTTCAATACATAAAGGCTTTTCGTAAATCTCAAGAGTTAAGATATGGTTTTTAATTCTAATTTTTAAAAAAGAGTGTTTTTTGAAAAATTTTATGTTAGGGGAGTTAGAAAAGTATATATGTTGTGTCTTATTGTTCCAAGTTGGTGAACGACCGAAAGGTGGCACTCTTGAAATTTAATTATCCCGTGCTAGTTAATCCAGAAAAATGCCAACACTGCGGCACATGCAAGTTGGTCTGTCCACTAGGCGCAATAAAAGAGATTGATCCAAGATTTAAAGTAGACATATCCAAATGCGCAACCAGAATTGACTGCTTCTCCTGTGTAATGCACTGCAAAAGCCATGCACTGGTTCTAAAACAAGGAGACATTTACGAAAAGATTAATATACCGATGAAATAGGAAAATCTTTCCAACAATGTTGAAATTTTAGTTTAAAAAAATAGCAAATTGGACAGGAATAATTGAATTTTATAGAGGAGGGCGAATAATGATTAGAGTACATCACTTAAAAAATGTTGGAGGTTGGGAAGAATGATAGATTTTCAACTTACAGAAGAACAAATTGCTCTACGTGAAAAGGCACGTAAATTTGCAATTGAAGAGATACTTCCTGTATCACAAAAATACGATAAAAGTGGCGAGTTTCCACGTCCGGTTTATGAAAAAGCATTCAAAGCAGGCCTCATGAATCTTGGAATCCCCAAAGAATACGGCGGATCGGGCTATGGATCCTTAGAATCAGTACTTGTAGTTGAAGAAATTGCTGCAGCCGACCCGGGAATTGCGACCTCCATGTATGCAAATGATCTAGGAGCAGAACCCATAGTACTCGCAGGTACTGACGAGCAAAAACGTAAATTTTTAACGCCACTCACCAAAGAACTGAAATTCATCGCCTTTGCAACATCAGAGCCAGGTATGGGTAGCGATGTGGCTGGTATCCAAGCGACTTCTGAACGTAAGGGAGATGAGTATGTTTTGAATGGTAATAAGTTTTGGATTACTAATGGGGATGTGGCTAGCTATTATGTTATTTTTGCTCGATTGAAGGGTACGAAGCGTCATGAAGGTTTGTGTGCTTTTGTGGTTCCGCGGGAAAGTGAAGGTTTGTCCACAGGTAAACCCTTGGAGAAACTGGGGCATCGAGCATCCGATACTGGGGCGGTTATTCTTCGTAATGTTCATGTCCCTGTGGAGAATCGCCTTGGTGATGAAGGTATAGGCTTTCTGTTGGCTATGGGAACTTTTATGCACACGCGTCCCGCAATTGGAGCCTTTGCGACTGGTTTAGCTCGTTCAGCCATGGAGTATGCAATTAACTATGCTAAGCAACGGGAAGCCTTTGAGCACAAAATCTCAAGTTTCCAAGCAATTCAGCAGATGGTGGCCGATATGTATGCTCGCGTCGAAGCTATGCGTCTATTGACCTGGAGAGCCGCTTGGCTCATTGATAAGGGAGATAAAGATGCTAATACAGCTGCTAGCATAGCCAAGCTTGTTGGTGCTGAGGACGCTATGAAGATTGCCACCGATGCTTTGCAGGTGTACGGTGGCCGGGGTTATCTGGAGAATTATCGGATTGCTAAACTCTTTAGGGATGCAAAACTCTTCCAAATCTATGAGGGGACATCACAGGTTCAGCGGTATGTTATCTCGCGGTACCTCTTCAAGGACTATGAACCTATTATGAAGGGCTTTTAGGATTTCAGAGTAAATAATCTATTAATCTCATTTTTTATTTTTAGGATTTTTATGTATTATTTATAAAGAAATGTGACTCCTTTTTTAAGGAGTTCATTCTAGAAATTTTTGACAAATTTTTACTGCTTCTAGGGGATCCTTAGCATAAGCGTCTGCGCCAATCTTTTTTGCAGTATTTTCGTCGAATGCTGCGCCTCCACAAATTACTTTTACTTTGTCTTTTAGGTTATCTTTTTCCAGCAACTTTATGGTTTCTTTCGCAGCTTCTAGTGCCACCGTGAGGAGAGCGGACATTCCAAGAATATCAGCATTTACTTCTCTTATTGCTTCTATGAATCTTTCTGGTGTTACGTCGACCCCTAAATCTTCAACGTAAAATCCTGAAGATACGAGCATGGTTATCACAATGTTTTTTCCTATGTCGTGGAGGTCTCCGCGAACCGTCCCTATAACGATTTTTCCTTTAACTTGGGTTTTAAGGCCCTTTTTCTCTAGGACTGGTTTAATTTCTTGAAAAGCATTTTGGAAAATTTCACCAGCAGTTATTAGTTCTGCTAAAAAATATTCCTTTTTATCGTATAGGTCGCCTACTATTTTTAAACCCTGAGAGAGGCGGTCTATAATCTCTAAAGGATCTTCGCCCTTCTTTATTTCCTTTTTTACGTTTTCTAATAATTTGCTTCTTTCCAGATTAGCCATAGCATCGAGAAGCTCATCAGCCAAGATGATCACCCTTTTTAAATAGTAAATATATCAGGTTTGAAAATTTTAACGAGTTAAATTAAAATATAGTGGAAATCCTAGTGGCTTACATACTTTGCTATTGGGAATCAGATGAAATTAATTGCTTTCTCTTAGTTATAAAAGTTGGTGAAATAGACTTGAACGTGGTGATTATTGTTTTGGATACTTTGAGAAAAGATCATGTGGGAATATATGGAAATAGTGAAGTAGTAACTCCTAATTTAGATGCTTTAGCAAGAGAAAGCATTATTTTCGAGGATGCCCACCCTGAATCTCTTCCAACAATTCCATTCCGACGTTCCACACACACGGGAATTCGAACCTTTCCTTTCAAAGAGTACCACCCTAGAAAAGGAGACATGGTTCAGGCTTATGGCTGGGAGCCTATTCCCGAGACTCAAACCACTCTGGCTGAGATTCTCCGCAGAGAGGGTTATACGACTGCCTTCATCACGGATACTTACCATTACTTTAAACCTAGTATGAATTTTCATAGAGGATTTGCTCAGTGGCAGTTAATCAGAGGTCAGGAAGTAGATCCGTATCGAACCGCACCAAAACCTGACCAAAAAAAATTGGAGCACCACATCCCCCAGAGTGGAGATTGTGGACATATGATGCTTATACTTCCACAGTATCTCACGAACATATCGGATCGTAGGACTGAGGAGGATTATTTTTCCCCCCAAGTGTTTAACGCTGCAATAAAATGGATTGAACAAAACAGAGAAGTTGAAAAATTTTTCCTATTCATTGATTCATTTGACCCCCATGAGCCTTGGGATCCCCCTCAAATCTATCGCGATCTTTATTATTCCAACTACTCGGGAAGAGAAGTTATCACCCCGAACTACTCAACTAATACCGATTATCTAACATCCGAAGAGCTGAATTATATGAAAGCTCTTTACGCCGGCGAGGTTACCATGGTGGACACCTGGCTTGGGAAATTCATAAAAAAAATGAGGAAGCTTGAGTTATTAGATAAATCTTTATTAATACTGATAAGTGACCATGGACATCAACTGGGGGAACATAATGTGATGGGTAAAATTCCTCGGGGGCTCTACCCAGAGTTAATGGACATCCCATTCTTCATCAGACACCCTGACGGTTTAAATATGGGCAAACGTGTTTCAGGATTTGTTTATAATCATGACATTGTTCCCACCATACTCCAGTTTCTTGAAGTTGAATCCCCAGTAATGACTGATGGAAATGAGCTTTGGTCTCTAATAAACGGAGAGCAGGAAGCACGGAGTTATGCAACCTCGGGATTTAATGGTTACGTTTGGATAAAGGATGGAGAATTCGTATATATATCAAATTACTCAAGAAGTAGAGAATATCTATTCGATCTGAAAAAGGATCCTAACCAGAACCAGAACATCATAGAAGAAAACAGGGACATTGCGGACATGATGTTTCAGAGAATCCTCCACGACGCTGGTGGAAAACTTGTAGACCACAGTGCAATCAGAGCTAAAGCATCTGAGGAATGGTATAAAATGGAAGGTTTAGTCTAAAAACTTTTATCTGAGTTTAAACATATTAATACGTTATTTGCTAAGAGATAGTTAGACAAATATTTATATTATATATTAAGGAAGATGGATACAATCCATACTATGATTAAACCGAGTAATCGGGAGGTCTGCATATATCTGAGCAGATTTTTGAAAAGCTTTCCTCAGCGGTAATAAATGCTGATTCCGAACTCACGAGGGAAGCTGCAGTAGAAGCCTTGGATCAAGGAATAGACGCCTACGATGCCTTAACTCAGGGTTTAATGAAAGGCATAGAGATAGTTGGGGAGAAGTTTGGAAATAAGGAGTATTTTATTTCAGACGTATTAATGTCAGCACAAGCCATGCAAGCGGGGTTAGAAATCTTGGAACCACATCTAAAAGCGAAAAAGAGCAGTGGACACGGAAAGGTGTTAATAGGCACAGCTTTTACGGATATACACACAATAGGTAAGAACATTGTTAAGATAATGCTACAGGCAAGCGGTTTTGATGTAATCGACATTGGCGAAAATGTCCTCCCAGAAACTTTCCTAG
The DNA here is from genome assembly GCF_052745115.1 of Candidatus Jordarchaeum sp. Taxonomy (NCBI): domain Archaea; kingdom Promethearchaeati; class Candidatus Jordarchaeia; order Candidatus Jordarchaeales; family Candidatus Jordarchaeaceae; genus Candidatus Jordarchaeum; species Candidatus Jordarchaeum sp. Next base: position 1,874 of record NZ_JBRAKS010000188.1, on the reverse strand, counting down.
AGAACGTTAAGAAATATAATCCAGACGTCTTAGCTATGTCCGGTATTATTTCATCGGCTAGAGCTGAGATGGAAAAAACAATAGAGGCCCTGGAGAGAGAGGGACTAAGGGATAGGGTTCGAATAATAATTGGAGGAGCCGCAACTTCCGAGGAATTTGCTAAAAAGATTGATGCTGATGCTTATGGAAGCGATGCTCAGGATGCAGTCCAAAAGGTAAAAAAATTAATAGAATAATAGTTTATGGTGGAGGTTGAACTATGTCTGGTGAAGAGTTAACTGCTAAGGAGCGGATGAAGAGGGTTTTTCTAAGGCAAGATCCTGATAGGATTCCGGCTTATCCCTCTGTAGGGGCAGGAAACGCAAGGCTTGCAGGAATGTCCATAAAACAGTTTATAACAGATCCAGAATCAATGGCTTCCGCTATTCTTAAGGCATATAAGCTTTACACTCCGGACGTGATGCTTATCCTTGGTGACACCCTAGTGGAAGCCGAAGCCTTCGGGGTTAAATTAAAGTACTATGAGGATAGGCTTCCTGAAGCAGTGGATTTTCCGGTTAAAGATTTGAAAAAAGATGTTAAGAATATAAAAATGCCCGACCCTAGGAAAGACGGCAGGTTACCCAACATTCTAAAAGCTGGTGAACTGGTACTGGAGGAATTAAGAAAAACCACAGCAGTAGGTGGACTAGTTGCAGGACCATTCTCGCTTCTCATGGCGCTACGAGGACCAGAACAAATATACTATGATATGGTTGAAAATCCGGATTATGTTCACGAAATGCTGGATATAACCACAGCTTTCTCAATAGAGGAAGGAAGAGCCCAAGCCGAGGTTAGACTAGGACTAAATCTCGGAGATCCCATAGCAGGTACCTTGTCTCCGAAACAGTTTGACGAGTTTGCAGGTCCCGCCCTTAAAAAAGTAATTAAAACTTGGGCTAGTGAAGGAAAATTCTGCGCACTTCACATATGTGGCGACGTAAATCATCTTATCGATAAGCTTGTTGAACTAGGCCCCGGAATGCTCAGCGTTGACGCCCCCGTTAACCTAGCAGAAGCGAAGAGGAAGATTGCGGGCAGAGTGGTTCTGGTAGGCAATGTTGACCCGGTAAAAGTTATGCTGGAAGGAACACCGGAGGATGTGAAAAAAGCCGTTAAAGAGTGCATACGCCAGGCAGCACCTGGAGGAATGTACATGCTCGCCACCGGATGCGAGGTTCCCCCAGAAACACCCTTAGCAAACCTGAGAGCCTTTATGGATGCCGCAAGAGAATATGGTAAATATCCCTTAGAACTCGCCTAAGGACAGGTAACCAAATACCCAGAAGATTACAACAGAGAAATCATAAAAGAAGAAGCAGAAAACGATTGAGAAAAGGCGTTATTCTGTTCTAATCATTGACAATTTCCACTTGGACCCAGAACACGGTTTTATCATCGATGGCTTTCCAACCTTGGAACTTGCGATTGAATTTGCAAGACGCTGGACGCGAGACTCGCTTGAAAGTTTTCGAAAGCCGAATCAGTCAAAAAAGGAACTCCGCAAAATGTGGTACATGTTTGGAGAAACCGCCATTGTTCTTGACAGCGATTATTCTGCTAACTCAGAGTTGGATTTCTTCATTGACCACCCTGCTACACTTGAAGAAAGAGATTGGCAGTCTGTAAAGAAGAAAGCGGGAATTCAGTGACCATTGGCCAGTTGGCTCTAGTGATAACCTTTTTGGTACAATCTCATTCAAACAGTTCTAACTCAGGATGCTTTTTTGCCTCCTCAATTATTGGGCCTCTTACGGAAAAGCCAATAGCTCTATTACTACCGTTGTCCGAAACTTACCCATTTAGGACACCGCCTAAATGGTGTTCGGTTC
>NZ_JBRAKS010000187.1:0-7897 GCF_052745115.1 Candidatus Jordarchaeum sp. | reverse complement strand
GGAAAGCTGGGTGAAACGGGGGAACGTATCGCAACCACCGTCATAAATATGGCGGAACTTTATAGGGGAGCTTTCCTACATCCCGAAACCGATGTGAAAATCGTAGAAATTGAGGAATTGAAAGATCTTCTGATAGTCTTAGACATGAGGATTGAGAGTGCAAAATATTACGGCAAAATCTACGCTGAGCTAAAAAAGCAAAGGGAGAATGGCGAGGGATAGAGACATCCTAATTGCTTCGATACTCTTGTCATTTGGCGAGAGAAAAATAATAACTCGAGATAAAAGGCACTTCCGCGAAATAGAGGGATTAGAAGTAATCACATATTGAATTATCTTGGTGGCTGAATTTGGAAATCTAGCTTCTTGCCGTAAACGGGAAGTATACGTTTTTTAGTGCTTTGTTCTCCTTTTTCAGTTCAAAGTAGCTCTTTCCAGAATCCGTCCTTAATGAAGATATAAGCTGCTTCGGAATAAACAACATCGTTTATGTATAATTCATCGGCTCCGAGCACGTTCTCCATTAATTATTTTAACAGCTTTAGGATTTCCTTTTGAATACTCAACAAAGACGTTGCTATCGATGAGCATCTTCATAGAGCTCAGCCTCAAGTTCCTGCCAGGATTTCTCAGTTTTCAAACAGCCCTTTGCACTTTTGAGGACTGCAAGCTTTTTTATAACCTCTTCGGCCTCTCTGTTGACGAGGTTCTCGATTTTTTCCTTCAATTCTTCAAATCCCTCTGGTATTTTTATTTTGATGACGATTTCACCCATTTCAATACACACGCTTCACTTTTTGGTGTTGTTTTGTCTTTATTGTTTATCATATCTATTTATTCAAACTCCTTTAAGGGTTCCGTCCTAAAATCCTTTTGCAAACTGTTGCTTGAAGATTTTTTCTGGCTCCATATATAGTATTTCTAATAATTTATGTCGGAAAAACAATTAGATAATTTACCATTTTAAGGCTTATTTACCGAAAAGGAGCCGAAATAATCCCTTTTTTTCATATACCTCAAAAAGACAAAAATTTATCGAAATACTATAGTAGGTAAATACGAAATTGTTGTAGACGACGATGATGAAAATACTATGTATATCATTGATAGGTGGTAATCCAGTGGGTGAAGAATTTAAAATTAAATTGGCTAAGTTAATCAAAAATCAGTTTTTTCAACTCATTAATTTGTGTCCTAAACGTATTCGCTATGTAAAAAGCATTTTTCATAGTTAACTCAAGTGTCTTTTCAGTAAAAATGCCGTGATATGTAAAGGGTGGTACAAAGCAATTTTTCCCTCTTTCGAAAAACTTCAGATAAAGCGGTTGACCAATATAAATTAAAGCATCATTCAAAAAGGTCATTAGATTACTATAAGTTCGCAATGTAATACCCGATTGCAATAAATATTCTTTTTTCTCTGCTCCAATAATCCATGCACTAGCCAATGTTTCGCCAGCCGGTTTTTCGCTTACTGTGCAATTGAGGAAGCCATTAAACGATTCTATTGACAAAAAGAATTTTTCGTACTCCTCTTCCACAATTTCAGCATACAAAACACTGGCGTAAAACCTATTATTTTTAACCAATTTAAATAGATTTGAGAGGAAGTTAACTGTCGCTCTTTTACTGAGCAGATCTCCATATCCTTCCTTCTCCAAGTATTTTATTCCTCCTAACACACTTGACCTAAATTCCTCTACCGGGAATTCATAGAAGTAGAATAACCGGTATTCTTCATTTTCTTCTTTAACGCTTGTTGAAAGCCATTTGTTTACTTTGCTTTCGCTCTGTTTTAGGCGGGCTGCAATCTCATCGTACCTTAGAGGCTCATCTTTAACCAGTGCTCTCACTCTCTGCTTGTAGCTTCTAGATTTTATCAACTCTTTGTCAATGCCCTCTATATCTAAACCAGCTTCCCTCGCAGCTATCAAACCATCCAGTAAAGAATCATAATCAGGAGAATACACTTCCTTAGTTCCGGGCGTAGCAATATACGTAGCTATTTTTAGTTTCTCGGAGGGACGCATTATCCTACCATGCCTCTGGATAAATCTGAGTGGACTGGCAACATTCGACCAGACAATGAGCAAATCGGCTTCCGGCAGGTCTATACCCTCCTCACCCGCAGACGTAGCAATAATGAGCTTCACATCTTCATCCATAGCCTTTTCCACAGCCTTCCTCTGCTCTTCATGGCTAGATCTTAATTTACCGAGTAGCAGGACAGGGTTATATTCTTTAAAATATTCAACTAATTTTTCGGCAACGCATCTCCTATCCACAAAAAGTATCGCCTTTTCGAAATCGTGATCCCTCAAAACCGCCCTAGCCTGATCTATTTTATGCAGCTCTCTCAGCGACTTTGAGTACTCGCGTATTTCACTGCCAATTATTTCCGACATCATAGTACCCTTTCTCAATGTTTCATTTAATGCAAGGGCACCGTCCCGAACAAACATCCTCACACCCATACCCACTAAACCAGAAAATTTTCCAAGAGCTGATCTCCTCTCCTCAAACATCTTCAAAAGATGAATCTCATCCCCACCAAGTTCAGAATCGTAAACTTCACCAATCCAATCAGGTATAGTGTCCGGATACTTCTCCTTCAGTTCCTTCCAAGGCCACCTCCTAATTTTCCCAATACGTCTCTCTATTTCCTGCTCTCTTTCTTCTGGAATCGTTGCACTGAGACCAAGCTTATATCTAAACGGATACGCATCCATGAGTTTAGCAAAGGCGTGCTGACCAACTGTGTGATGACATTCATCGACAATCACCGCGTCAAAATCCAAAAAATCCAAATCATTAAATGCGGTTTGAGAAGTAGAAACGACAATTAAACCATTAGACCACTCCCCAACTCTTTCCTCTCTACTAACTATCCCATAAATCATACCCACTTGGTCTTCATTAAAATTAGAATTCTTAAGATAGTCTCTGAACACCTGCTCTACCAAATATCTTGTTGGCTCAATAACCAGAATTCTCCTTGCTTTCTTCTGATTTAGAAGAGTACAGCACCAAGCTAGACCCACAAGCGTCTTTCCAGTTCCCGTGGGCAAAACACAAACAGAATTATCTCTATTTAAACCGTATTTCAATGCATCCCTCTGATATTCTCGCAGTTGTTGCTTTGGGCGGAATTCCATCACATTCACTTTGAAGAAGTTTCAATCAGAGTTGTAACCAAGTCTTTTTTTACACTTAGTATATTAAGATGTTTATAATGTGATTTTGTTTATTAGATTTAGCCTTTTAAGTTCCTTTACTGATTGGAGGAGATGTTGACGAGATTCTTGCAGCTTCTATGGTTGGGGGCATTTCCGTGTGTGCTGCCATTTTGTTCCTATACCATAGTATTATTGAAAAGAAGGAGGCGATGATAGTTAGACCTAGATATTTATGCTTCTCAAGATGTTCGTCGTTCCGCATTCTTTTTAATCTATCCTCGTGTTTGAGGACTTTTTCAGCTTCGCTTTCGCCGTATAAATATTTGAAAAGCCCGCGGGTAATTATTTCGGAAACTCTTTATGCACTTACTAAAGTAGATACATAGTCGCCTGTGTAAAATCTCTCAATGGAGTTTATCAATTTCAAGTTTCAACTGCTCGGGTAATTCCGGTTTTAACCCGTTGTAGAGCTCGGCGAAATCCAGTTTCTCTTTTACTTGCCGCAGTTCTTCAAGCATGCCGTAATCTAATTTAATAAATTATCTATAATCCCTCGCCCTCCAATGCTTTAATTCGTAAAATAGAAAAAGTAAACTGGGGGAGTCGTTCTGCATTTGATAGAATTAGGTGAAAAAATTGAGTGGTGCATCTTTTAGATAATTCTCTATCACTAAGACTCTTCAAAACTATTATGAATAATGATTCTGAAATACGCCATTTCAAGTGTTTATAATCTATAAGGATCCACTCAGGTGGCAATCCACAATCTAAAATAGCAAAGTAACCTTTCTCATTTATGTTTTGAGGTTTAATTGCATCGATGTCTTCCTTATTGATAATACGTTTACTTGCTCTTCCTAATGCTACTTCAACCTCCAACTTGAATCGTAGGTTTTCTATCTCTCCTATGATGTCTGGATGTCCCTGCGGTTTTATTTCCAAGATTTTAAATCCTAATCGTATTAGAGTATGAGCAAGTAGACCTTGAATTCGGAAACCGAAGTCGCCATCACTTATATCCTCACGTAGATTATGTAAAATTGTATGCATTTTATAATATTCATCCCATTTCAATATGTGGTCCCCTTTTTCTATCAAATCCAGAAAAATGTATAATTGCTATTTGGTTTTCTTTGAAAAATTTGGATATAAGTGGGGTAAATCGATCTTCTTCGTGGGTGGCTATGATTAACTGAGCGTGGTTGGCTGCCGTGCCTAATTCTTCTAATAGGAGTTCAATACGTTGTACATCGAAACTTTGGGTTGGATCATCAAGTAAAAGTAAATCGAGTCCCCCAAGTATCTCTCTGAAATCTGGAAAACACAAAATACGGTACTAGTCGGAGAGCGCTTAATGCCTGCCCATTAAGAACCCGTTCTGGATCAAAAGGAGGGAGGTCTGTTTCATCCTTTGAAGCTACTTGCACCAAAAGTTTAGGGGAAAAGCCTCTGTCTTGTTCCTCAAGCTTAATTTGAATTTGGTCAAAGGAAGCTTGGTTAGTAAGATGCCCATAAACTTCAGACATCATTTCGTTGATAAAAGGAAGAACACTCTTTATCACTTCTTTTAGCTCAGAAATCAAAACTTTTCTTATTTCCTCTAAACTTTCTCTAAATTCTACCAAATCATTAAAACTGTCTTGTACTGGTTTTAAACCTATTTCTAAAAGTGTTTCCAATTTTTCTTTATTATTACGGTATCCTTGATAGCGTCTTTCTTCTCTTAATCGCTCTATTTTACGTTCCCAACTTCGACGATATTCTTGCTTTACCTTTAGTGTTTGTTCTATATCTGTTACTTGTGTATCTAAGCTGTTAATAAAAGACTCTATTTTCTCTAGCGTGAGATCTACACTTTTCAAATTCAAAATACTGCAAAGTAATGTTTCAATTTCATTACACTCCTTTTGATATTGCTGAAGGCTCTGTTTTAACCTCTCAAGTTCCACGTCTAATTGTGTAACTTCTTTGAGTAAAATTTCAAGTTCATCACGGCGTTCCGTGATTGCCAGTTTGTTAGGTTCAACTTGTTCAAGTTGTTGGACAATATTACCTTTTAGTTTTTCTCTAGTAACTTTAGCTGAACAAATAAAGCAAACTTGAACATCATGGTTTTCTAGATAAGATATCGCTTTTTTGCGAATATCTGTTAGAAGATCTGTGTATGTAATTTTTTCATTAAGGTTCTCTAGTTCCTTTCGAAGTTTATTAATATCGTTATTACCTAAAAGCACTTGACATCTACTCTCTATTTCCGTAATTTGTCTTTTTATCCCTTCGATTGCCTGTTTTTTCTCCACTAATTTAACTTTAAGACCCCTGATATTGCTTTCTTTTTCTCTTATTTTTGAAATATTTTTATTTAATTCGTCTTCTTTAGGGGCCGTCAAATCTTGTACCCAACTCTGAGCTAAATCAAGCAATTGTGCCTCGTTTAAATCCTTTGGTGATTCTTTATCCCTAAGCTTCCCTAACTGATTTAACAACTCTTTTATTTTATCTTTTGTTTGAGAACTTGTTGGTGGTTCAGGATCGCTCCAAGGTGGATCACGAAGTATCGAGGATAATCGTCTCTCAATTTCTTCCAATTCTTCAGTAACTCTTCTTTTTTCTTCATCAATGGCTTTAGCTAACCGCTCCTCTTCTACTTTTTGATCCTTTATTACGTTGCTAAGTTTTTCGATTAGGTTAGGTACATCCTCCAATCTTAGGTATGTATAAATAGTTTTGCTAAAATCTGAAATTTCGATACTTTCCAAAGGACGTGCTCGGGACGGAAATTGAGACGGTCCTCCAAAGACAATGTAAGTTCCTTCCTTAGGGCCAAGAGAAGTTAGGAAAGGAAAAACCTCACTCCGCGTCCTTTCTTTCCCTTGAGGATCCAGAATAGTTTGTCGGGACTGCCCACTTCCTAGAGAAAACTTCCTTTGAACTTTCCATGAGCCTCCATTTAGCTCCGCAAGCTCTACTTCAACATAACAATCTCCGGTCCCATAGAATTGATTGCGCACTATTTCCTCGGGTCGTCCTGTTAAACCAAACAGGCACCATCTTAAAGCTTCTATAATACTCGATTTACCAAACCCATTAGGACCGAAGATGAATAGATGTTTTCCTGAAACTTGAATTTTCTTCCGATAAGTAAAACCCTTAAATCCCTCTATCGTTATAGAATTAATTACAAACTTCATTCTTTCTCTTCCTCTTTGAAGCTTTTTAGAGCTTCGCGAACATTTTCAGCCTTTTGCTTAAGGTTACTCTCAAGATGGCTCTTAACATGAGGAATACCTCCACTTTGCAATTCACTATGAATTTTTATCCATAAAGATCGGCTTTTATCTGAAGACAATTGCTTACCTACCTTCTTAAATACTGAAGCTGCATCTAACTTGTCAAATTCAGAAGGAAATTCACTCATTAACTCTATCCCTCCTTCCTTAAGAAATTCTTGTGCTCAAATTAATGCATCGCCCCTAAATAAGATTTTTGTGGCTGGCCTTTTAGTGTTCCTTTATGAATGTTTTAAATATTATTCCAAGCGAGGAGACCCGCTCCAAACTCTTCAAGGGAGATACGGTGGAGAAGCGGTATGTATTACCCCAGATGCGGCACAAATCTTTCCTACTACTTCCGCCTTTTCTTTAGAGATTTCCACATCATCACTTTATGATACGCACTCTTATATGTCTGAGTAGTTGGAAGTATGCGGTCTACTATGATACGTCTCTCACCATTATGCCACTAGGCCAATCTACATAAGAAGACGGAAAGAATATGGCGGAGCAATCCTATTAACAACAATAATAGAACTAAGCAGAGAACAATAGCAAAAACTAAATCCCGACAAGTTGCTAGTAATAAGCAATGGAGAATTCCTAGTAATTCCCGACGAAATAGCATAAACCACTTGAGGTGAAAATATTGAGCCAACTTGTTGAAAAACTTGCGAAAACAAAATATCATGATTTGCAGAAAGAAGATGCAAGAAATATTATTCCGAAAAAGAAGGGCATCTACGCTTGGTTTGATAAACGCTCTAATGAAGTAATTTACATCGGAAGAGCAATAGGAAAAGAAGGATTATACCAACGAATAGTTAAACAACATCTAAATGAAAAATATTTGAAAACCGACAAAAAAACTGGAAAACGAGTCCAAAAGAGCGCTTTTAGAATATTACTTTCTAAACACCATCCTGAACTTAATAATTGGAGAATTCGTTCCTTTCATTAAGGATAATTTTGACCTAGCTTTTGCTGCACTAGAGAGTGAGGAGAAGCAAATTATCATCCAAGCAGAGGAACTCGCAATAAAAAAATTCAATCCTAAATATAACAACAAAAAATAAGCAGCAATTGAGAAAAAATAAAAATTATCAACGATGAAACAGAAATGAAACATCAAGATTTTGAAAATGAACAAAAAGAGATAGTTCAACTTGTAAGCCAAATGGAACAAAACCCCTTTCGGGGAAATTATCGATAGATTGAACTGCTCATGATGTGGTTCCAAGCCAAAATAGAATTCAAGTATTTAAGATAAATCTCAGATAAAATGTCTCCCATTTCCCCGAATGTTTCATCCCAGATACGAGGCATAATTCCTTGGATGCTTTTATAAAATACTTCTGTAAATTTTTCCATGATTTCAATTGAAGCAGAGTTACATTATTTGCTATGAAAAAGCTTTTCGCTTCAGTCCGAGAGGGGGCTGACCAGATA
>NZ_JBRAKS010000186.1:0-7903 GCF_052745115.1 Candidatus Jordarchaeum sp. | reverse complement strand
TACTCGGTCGATATCAGTGGTCGTTAGCGAGTCTACCTTTGACCTTATGGATGTATTAATTATTAATTTTAATTTTTATTTATAATTTATTAATATAAATAAACTTTGAAATATTTAAAGGTATATAATTTAGAAAATTAATTACCCGCTAATAACAGAAAATAACTAAAAGCCATTTTAAGAAAGTGAAACAAAAAACCTCTATGAAAAGAATACACTTATGCCCCTTAATTCTCAGAAATAGAGGTTGGAACGATTAAATAGAGTGGCCATTTCTTCAATACTCCTTTGGGAAGCTTCCCCTTCCTAACCTTTTTTAAAAGCTCCGACCGTGGTATTTCGGTTTCAACAAGATTTTTATTTAATGTTTCCAAGCGGAGTTGCATTCTTTTTATAGCGTTATCAATTTCAATTCCCCCCGGACATAAAACTATACTTTCTTGGATATCCTTCACGTTTTGGCATTCGCTATCCTGAGGCAGAGGTATAGTCATTATCAAAGGCTGCTCATCGTGCTCTAATTTGAGTAAAATCGATAATTCACCACCTATTTTGCATCTATTTGCCAAACATGCCAGTATGCGATGGGGGTTAATAATCTCCAATTCCTTAACATCAAAATAGTCTCCAACAAAAACTATTCGATCTTTGGGAACCTTTAACTCAGAGGGAAATACTACACTTGTCTTTAAGCGGAATCTTGCCCGTAACACTTGACCCGCAATCTTTGGAAGCCCTTCTTGATCTACAACGGTGACTACATCCCCTGTATCGATATTAATTACAGGATTGTACCCATCGGTACGTGAAACTAAAAGGCGTCCCACCCTTCTTTCTCCGCGCGAAATCATTTCCCGTTTTTCCTTTCGCTCTATAACTGGGATAGTTAGCGGAAAAACATACATTTTATCATCCAAGGGCAGTCCAGAGTCATCGCGGGCAATATTTGCGGCAAATGGGCCTATCTCACTTCCAACGTAAAGATTAGTATACCTCTCATCACCCTTCTCCCACCGCATGAATTTGCGAATTTTTGACCAATCATTTTCAGTCATTGAAGAAATACTGAAAACTATGGTAGCCTCAGATAAAACCTCGTAAAGTCTTTTTTGAATCTCAACAGTAGCGGTGCTAATTCCCATACTCGCAATCATATTATAAAGCTTTAAAGACTCATCATCTTGTCCCGAAAAATATTTTTGTGACCTCTCCAATCCCCGCCTTAATCGTTCCAAATCAGCCCAACCCAGTATGGTTGACGCAGGAGCAGAAACGATGGCTATGTCCTCCATCGAGATGATCTTTGCTAGTATCTCCAGATTATTAGCACTCTTATACTCATACAAGAGGTGGAAGCGAGGCCTAATCAAAGAAAGCATTAGTCTCTGGGAGAACTCTGAAGAGTAAAGCTTGATTAATCTTTTTTTCCCAATAGTGGAGATACCATCGCCACCAATTCTGGAAGGAACAAATATCACGGCAGAAGATTTGCTGTTCAATCCACTTGCTTGAAAAATTGTCTGCATACCCGGAGCCCAGAGTTTTTTCACCAGCTCTTCAGAGAGTTGGTACCATTTGAGATCCGAGATGTGCCCGCCTGAAGTCCCAGATGTGTGACATATAACAAGCGGGCTTGTACCATTGTAAGAAGACAAAAGGGACTCTACATCTATTGAAAGCAGCTTTGAATCTGTGGTCTCCCTTCCCACTCTTTCGTAAAGGTCATCAACCTGTGATAGGCCCGATAATTTTAGTGCTGTTGACTCGTATTCTTCTCTTGAAGATATATTTAGCCAACTTTTCCAGTCTATCGGAGAAATACTTGAATATGTATTAATGAATACTTTCTGCAATTCTGAATCGAAATCATACGACCTCAAATAACGCACCAAAATTTCTCTGTTAAATTGGATTTATGTTCTCTAATTTCACCCAGCTTTTATTAATTGTTCAGATTTTTCTTTTTTGGTTCCTGAATTAAATATTAGATTAACAAGTCTTTGGAAGTAGACAAATAAAAAATGAATTTTGACAATGTTAATCCTTAGTTAATAGTGAGTTGTGTTTAGGCCTTCTTCTCTTCGCCGAATACTTGCCAGTTTTTGAATGGTTTTTTCATCTTGTGATACTTTTCGTAATCCTTTGATAAGAACCCGTTATTTTTACAGATTTTGCCATAGAATTCTCCAGCGGGCGTAATTTTCCTTTTCAGCGATCCCACCAGGTCGATGTATCCGCCCACATCCTTTTCCTCTCCTTCAACGTCAATCAGCGTGAAGAACGGTTTATAGTCGTAGCCCCATTCATAGCTGTGCAGGGTGCACCACCAATTATAACCTATAGCTTCCACTTTGTCTAGCTTGATGGCGTCATAATAAGCTTTGAGATGCTCCAGCATAAATTTAATTTTCTCATCATGGTCACGCGTAGGGAAACCATTTTCAATAATGGCAACCGGCTTCCTATATCTTTTATAGAGGTCAGCTGGTATGATTCGCAATCCTTCTGGGTATACTATCTGATCGGCTACATTGTTATCCTCTTTCATAAAGAATTTGAAGTAGTAGTCGATTCCACAGTAATCCATCTTATCTTTTATACCGTCTAAAACCTGATAGTTCAAAACTTGGTTCGCCAAATCCGCTGAAGCTTTGTGAGCCTCGTTTTTTGGGTCTAATGGTACGTATACTCCGCAGTAGTTGGAGATTCCCACCTTGGTATTTTTGGAGCTGGCATGTATTACATCAAAGCTCTCGTTTATGGCTTGGGTCATATTGCTTATGCAGGTTAGGGCTTCTCCCATATCATTGTGGAATGGTTGAAAGGCACTATCAGGACTTAACGCTCCCAAATAGGCATTAAGCGCATATATCTGGGGCTCATTTATGACCACGGCGTAATCAATATAGTCTCCAAATTCTTTTATCCCTAACTCAACGTATTCTACAAATTTTTTTACCACGTGCTGAGACAACCAGCCCTGATGATCATGAATCCAGCGGGGATTAGTAAAATGGTGAAAGGTAACCCAGGTTTTAACACCGATTTTCCGAAGTTCAGAAAAATACTCGTGGTAAAACTTTAGGGCATCCTTATTGATCTGTCCCTCCTTGGGTTCGATTCGAGCCCATTCGATGCTGGTTCTCCAAGCGTTATGATACATCTTTAAAACAAGTTGGAAATCCTCTTTGTAATGTTCTATATGTCTGGCAGTCCATCTTAATGGCAGGTCACACTCTGCACCACCAAAAGCTTGGTAATCACAGATGCAACTTCCCCAAAGGAAACCTTTAGGAAAATAATATAAATCATCCTTACTCATAAAATTCTCTCCTATATCAAGAACGATATTTTTACTTATATCATTTTTTCATACCATTTGAAAATCTGCTTACTACTTTTAGGGAGTTATCAAGTAAACATATAGTTAGGGAGCACAGTGATATTAGTACACGCTTACTTTTTCAAAAAGAAAAATGAATGGGTATTGGGGAAAATTTAGAATTATCTTCTTCGTCTCCAATAACCGCCTAATAGAGCAAGATAAATGATCACCGCGATGAAAGCTGATAAACAAGTAATTATTGGACCCAAAGGTATCTGCAAACTGGCTAAATAAACTGGAATATTATGGAACAAAATAGTGTACTGCCATTGGCCTTGATACAAGTACCAATAAGACGCATAGGGGATTTGTACAATTGAAAGATTGGTGCTAGCTCCAATTCTGGGTAACATGTATAGGAATGCGGCTGTCAATGCAACGCTGGCGCCGAAAACTGTTAACCCTTCACTGATAGCATACTGTTTAACAGTTAAACTTAGAAAAGCACCGATTATAGCTATGATAGAAGCAATAAGACAAACAAGCCACTCTAGCTCACCTATCCAGTAATTTACTTGAAAAATTGTTCCAAAAAGTGTCGTTTGGATATTTAGGAGAGGTATAAATATTCCAATGAACATCAATAGTATGAACAATAGTCCCAGAGCAGTTGCGCTAATACCACTTTTCGACATTTCTACTCACCAAACATGTTTTATTGAGTTATAAATAATCTACAGACTACTATAAAAAAATTCCTAATAATCGTCAAATAGCTCTTAAAAAACCTTAATTTTAAGCTATTACTGAAAAGTATTAGTTTCCATCAGGTTAAATCTTTACCTTAACTTAAAAATTCTAACAGAATAAAGTTTTAAAGTTTTGAAAGGGTAGATGGTTCAAGGTGATGTTTTGAGCTGGGTTTGGAGGCTAATTCCGGAAAAATGCTCCATCTGCGGTGAAAAGCTTAGTAAGCCCATAAAATTGGGCTACATTAGTTTTGCTCAGCACAAGGAGTGCTACTTCGACTTTTGGAAAAGTAAGGATAAGATACCAGCAGTCCCGGTATATAGAAGATTGAAGAGCCCAGCCCTCAAAACCGCGAATATGGATTGTCTGCGAAGTAGATTCTCACTAAATCTTTCAGACGGTTGCCCCCATGAATGTGTTTACTGTTATGCCCGAGCTATGTGGCCCAGTCCACCCCATGGCTCATACTTTATCCGCTCAGGCATAGTGGATAGGGTGAAAAACTTCATAAAGCGTTCAAGAGTGGTCAAACCCGTTTACGCCTCGCCGGTGAGCGATCCCCTAGCGTCACCTGAATTAGCCGAAATGACTTTAGAACTCTCTCGATTTTTTGTTGATGAAAATATTCCTTTTTATTTAGTGACAAAGGGGGAAATCCCGAACCGGATATTTGAAACCGTCCAGAATTATCCCTTTTTCGCGGTGCAGGTTTCTTTAACTACCCTCGATAAGAGTCTTGCCCATTTAATTGAGCCTAACGCCCCCTCTTCCGAGGTTAGGTTGCGTAATTTAAGGAAGGCAAAAGACTGGGGTATTTTCACTGTGCTGAGGGAAGACCCCTTCCTTCCTCTATTAACGGATTCTGAGCAAAACATTACCGAATTAACACAAGAAGCACTGGATATGGAAGTGGACCATATTATTGGTAGTTTTGTAGGGCTTAAAACCTCTTCTCCTAGTCATTTTGAATATCTCCAGCTATGGTTTAGAGAAAATGAAATAGAAGAATTAGCTGAAAAATACGAGGAGCTTTTCTTTGATAAGGGAAGGGTTTTTCACGGCTACCGAATAAGCTGGGACAAATACCGCTACCCCAAACTCAAACTTATACGAGACCTTATTCTAGAATCGAAAAAGAAAACGACCTATGGGCTCTGTTTAGAGGACATGGACTCCCTGTGGATTGGAGATCAATGTGAAGGGTTTAGATTCGCTCCGGTTAAGCGAAACAGGGAGCAGAAATTTGTGCCCATAGAGGGATGTGAAGGCAACTGCCGGTACTGCCAAATCCAGTGCACAAGCCGGTCCGTTCAATTAAAACTAACATAAGACTTTGCTTAACATAATTTTTCAGGGGCTGAATTCCATGGAGTTGGAGATGATTTCGGAGAAAGTGGGTTTTTTAAATACGAGAGTGAAAGTGGGAATAATAGTTGGGGATAAAAACTGTATTTTAATAGATTCGGGATTAGATTCAAGCACTGGTAAAAAGATACTTTCACGACTAAGAAGAGAGGAATTAAATGTGATGGCTATTATTATCACTCATAGCCATGCGGATCACTATGGAGGAACCGCTTTTATTAAGGAGTGTGCCGGTGCCAGAGTCTATGCTTCCACCTTAGAGGCCGCGATAATTGAAAACCCCGTTCTGGAACCCATTTATTTCGCTGGAGGAGCACACCCTCCTACGGAATTAAAGAACAAATTTATGATGGGGACTCCATGTAAGATAGATCAAATAGTGGGGGAAGGCTCTTTGGAAATTGGATCTATGAAAGTAAATATTATCAATCTACCGGGGCACAGTCCTCAACAAATCGGAGTAATCGCAGAAGGAATATTGTTTTGCGCAGATTCTGTTTTTCCCACAGAGGTTTTAGAGAAGCATAAAATATTATTTTTACATAATGTTGAGGACTTTAGGAATTCACTTACAAGGCTTCTCACTATAAACTGCGAAAATTTTCTTCCTAGTCATGGGAAACTGGTAAAAAGGGAGGAATTTGTAAAACTCGTAAACTCAAATCTAGCCTCAACAGAGGAAGTGGAAGAAAAAATTATAGAAATCCTGAACACTCCTCTCGAAATTAATAAACTCATATCTATAGTTTTAGATAGATTCGAAATGAGCATAGATCGGTATTCAGATTACGCACTATTCTCTTCAACCCTTAAAGCCTATCTAAACTATCTAAAAGACAAGGAAGGGATAGGATTCAAGATGGAAAGAAACCAGCTCCTAGTTTACAAAAAGGATTAGCCGATTTAAAAAAGCTGGTCCTAAAAATCAGGTCCGAAAATTTAGAAAATAAAATAAACCAGAAGCACACAAATTAATTACACCTTAAGCAGTTTATGGATGGTATTAAAAAATGAACTCCTATGACCGGGTTATGGCTGCTCTAAAAGGTAATACTGATGAATTGGATTACATTCCCTGTGTAAATTCTGCTTCCAGTTGCACCATGGATTTAATGAAGAGGGTTGATGCTTGGTGGCCTGAGGTGCACAGGAATGCGGAGAAGATGGCCAGGGTAGGCTCTGCTGCCCATAAAGTATGCGGGTTGGATATGATAACCATTCCATTCGATATGGTTGTGGAGGCAGAAGTGTTTGGGGTTAGTATTGATTACCATGAGAATGATGCCCATTCTAGGTACTGTTTTTGGCCCTCAAGAAAGAAGCCTTTAAGCAACCTTATTGTACCTCTCATTGTGCCTGAAAACATTCCCGAACAAGGCAGAGTGCAGGTGATTGTTAAGGCGATTAAACTGCTCAAGGAAGAATTTGGTGGCCAGGTGCCGGTAAACGTTCAGATAATTCCCCCCTTTACTAGTATAAGTTATTATATTTTGGACACGGTAAAATTTTTTGTATCTATCGCACGAGGCCCCGAACAGGTGAAAGCTGTTATAGACGAAGCCACACCTGCTTATATTGAACTGGCAAAGATATACAGTGAAGCCGGTGCAGATATTATCACTCTTCACGATATGGGGGCACACGCAAAGGCGATGAATGAAATACAGTTCAGAGACCTTGTTAAACCCTATTTAAAACTCATGTCTCAAAGCGTGGAAACAAGCATACTAAATATTTGTGGTCTAACTACACCCATACTCAAAGACATGGTAGAATGCGGTGCGACAGCTATAGCATTAGATGAAAAAAATTCGATAAAAGATGCAAGAAGCATAGTAGACAAAGTTAAACCCGGATACCCCATAATAGGCAACCTCTCCCCAAAAGACCTAATTGCAGAGGGAACACCAGAACAGATTAGCGAATCAGTAAAAACCGTAATACAAGAGGGGGTAAGCTTAGTGGCCCCGGGGTGCGACCTCGTACTAGAAACACCAACTAAAAACTTGTGCACTATGGTGGAATCCACAAGAAAGTATGGAGAAATCAAGCGATAGTTAAAACCCTTTTTCATCGGATTTGAAAATTTATTGGATAATTGTTATAAGCAGCACCACTCCGCAATGGGAGATTCTGAGTAAATAGTACGGGTATTTGCATAGTAATCTTAATATATTTACAATTTCAATTTTATCATTCTCACAGGTAATATTATGTGGAAGCGCTATCCGAAATGAGCGTAACCGAATCTACTGAGAAGGTTTCTAAGAAGGATTTAAACACTATAATCTATGCAGGTATTTGCGCTCAGTCCTTTTTCACTCTTACCGGAGGACCTTTTCTAGTTGCTTTTGCACTAATTATGGGGGCGGACATCTTCTCATACCCGTCAATATATTTCACGAGCTAGAACTTGACGCCTATGCTAACAGTTCTAAAATAGCGGTATTTAAATAGAATTAT
>NZ_JBRAKS010000185.1:0-7903 GCF_052745115.1 Candidatus Jordarchaeum sp. | reverse complement strand
CGAGGCCGCCGCATGATACTGTGAAGCCCCAACTCTATGTAATTCTATGAATTTCCACATAGAGTAGAACCCTAACATAATGAATTATGAACAATTACAAAAAGAATTGGAGACTTAAACATGTAACTCTCTTAAAAAAAGAGTTTTATGACTGATTTTCAATGTTTTTCCATAGAGGTTTTAGACATTATTACAAGCTATGAGACCTGTATTAAGCTCTTTATGAAGATCTGTTGGGGTAAGGGCATACATTTATCCATATGTGGCTCAAGATGCAGAATGTTTCGATTATGCCTCTAAAAGAGTGTTTACAGGTTTTCTTTTTCGATTTAGAATCTTAAAAATAAAGGGCGGAATCGGACAAATCTACATCACTCACCATAAATTTAGATTCACCCTCATATTCAATTTTACGTTGGGAAATAGGAAATAGGAAAAAAGAAAAAAAGAAAAAAAGGAATCTTTGACCTCTCTTCTATGTTATTTACGACGAGTATGCAACTAGATATGTATCACCGTCATCGCATATTTCTTGAGGAGCTACATTGTACCCGTAGGTCCAACTCCATCCAGGATTTTTATCAATATCTGGTCCTCCCACTGCCTTATATGCTGCCCACGCAAGCTCGCTGCAGTAGTAGCAGCAGCCATTAACTTGTTTGCCTCCGATGTATGTGAGCCAGATGTAATCATATGGTAATCCCACTTTGGTCAAGGCCCAGTTCACAGCTTGTTGTTTTATGGAGCTTGAGGTTTTCACTCGATAAATGGCGGCGTCGTTAGCGTTGTGAATCATACTGATATCTACAACCCTTACACCGTTTTTCCAAGCCTCAATCATCTTACCATTGCCGATATACATCGCTATGTGTGAATAGTGTCCGGGCATTAACTTGTCTCCCACAATTACACCTGAAACTGCAATTATATCTCCCACCTGTAAGAGTGAAAGGTCTAAATTATTTCCGTCGCCTCCCCAAGTATCACCGACTAGCTTTGAGTCAATATTTCCCGCATTGTTTACTCCGCCATTTATGGCGGTCAGCGCTATGAGAGGTGCAAGACCACCGTTGCTCCCGTTAAAAGTGGTAGTTAGACCCATAGAAAGTAGCATTGATATTGCGAATAGTGAAATGCAGAAAATAGAAACAACCTTCCTTCTCATAATACACTTCTCCACACGTTTATTGAATATTTTTTGTTTCTTATGTTTATTTATATTTTTTGGTCGTGTTGAGCGGCACGATGTAATAGTTATGTTTTTTGCATGGGGGTATGTGTTTTTGTTTGTTGACTGCTTGTAGAGGAGGCGTTATTAAGCCTTCTTTTCCAAATCCAAACCCTATTATGGGAGTTAAGCAGGACTCTTTCACATACCCAAAATCAAAAATACATATCCCTTACTTTGTGCCATAAACGTGGGCGAATTTGTTCAATTGTGTTTTCCTCGTAATGTTCTAAATTGCGAAAGGAGCTTTATAAATTTCCATTTTTTAAAGATGACTGAACTATTCTACATCACCTAAACTTGGAAAAATACACGTTAGCGAAATTATAGTGCTTTTTGAGATTTTTCTGTTCTTTTTTTGGCTTTTTCGAAAAATAGACTACAGACAGCAGATTGAGCACCCAGTTCAAGATAAAAATTATTGAAAACACCCTAATTATCTGTATTTTCAGCAAGAGAGTAACATTACACCATTACTCTAATCTTTAGGTTCTAAATTGCACCATGGAATCTTTGTGTCCTTATGAACAAATAAGAAAAGTTAAGAGGACCACTTCTATGGCGATTACAGGTCTGATGATGTTTCTAAAATTTTTAAAGACCTTCCTCGAGGCGGCTTAATTAGTGGAATATTTATTTTCTTTTATACCTTCCCATTAGAACTGCTTCAGCTATTTTATTTTCTTCTACTTTCTTGTAGAAACTCTTTTTATCGTTAACCCCTTCTAGCTTTTCAACTTTCAAAGCGTAGAGTTTGAAGAAGTACCGATGTGTACCGCTGGGTGGGCAGGGACCGCCGTATTCCACTTTGCCGAAATCATTTTTCACTTGTCTAGCATTCCGTGGTAAGCTGTTGCGGGGAATATTATTTACCTTTGGAGGAATGTCGCACACCAGCCAGTGAACCCATAGGCCTACTGGGGCGTCTGGATCATCTACAATTAATGCGAAACTCTTGGTCTCTTTAGGGGCTTCACTCCATTCGAGTTGTGGCGAGATATCTGGACCATCACATGTAAACTGGGAGGGTATCATACCCTCATGCTCAAAATCCTTACTTTTTAACTTCATAATCCCAACTCCGATAATTTAATTATCATATTGTCTCTTTTACGTTAAAGAGTTTTCGGAAAATTTATTATCTTTTCTATCTTCAATTAGCTCCTATAAAGGAATTCCTTATTTTTTAGAAAATAAGAGCTGAATGAGACGTAAGAGGAAAAATAAAAAGTATGAGAGAGGGTTTAATACCTACTTTTTTCACATGGTTGCTTTGTTTATAATTTTCTATGACCGACTTTGTAGACTATTGCACCAATTATTGCTAGTATTCCGCCAATGAACGCGTTTTCTGGAGAACTATAGTTGAGCATCACCACGATTCCGAGAATGATGACCAGAATTAGAACTATATTCGATCTTCCTAAAAGTTTCTGGTAACCTAGAGCTATTGACAGTGAGAAAATGATAATGGAAGCAATAAAGCTTAGAAGTACAAACCAAAAGTCCACCACGTTAGGCATCAGAATATCAATAATATTTGTACTGGGAATGAGGTCAAAGACATTTATAACGATAGCCAAAAGACTGCCCAAAAACATCAACACTATGCCACCTCTCATTTGTTTCTGAGAGGATTTAAGTTCTTCTGATAACACATAAGGCAAGACGATATAGAACAGCGCTACTAGGACAATTATTGCGACAATGATCATTATGGTTGTCACCATTAAAAATCCCCAGAGAAAGCTAGACGAGGGCTGTATACTATACCATAAATATGCAAGCGCCACCGTGGGGCTGAAATTTGTGGAGAGGTAAATTAGTGTAACAATTGTTTCAAAGGATAGTTCTTTTGGTACTTGGGGTCCAATTAACCAGGTTATTAGCGCTCCACTAGCACTAAATATTAAGATTAGCAACACAACGATTAGAATAATTTTTTTCCTCGACTTTTTAACATCTTCTATAAAAAACATCTCTCGGATATTCTTTATTTCAACAATGTTTGAATACATAAATCTCTAATGTTCACTCAATAGTTATTTCAGGTTTTGAGTATCGAAGCTCCAAAAAGTGGATTTACTCATATTTAGGAGAAAACAATCTGGTATTACTAATTTATAAAATTTTTCTGAAAAGAAGATGGGAAAAAAATGGGTTAAAAAAATAGCCTACTTTGATTTCATTTTTTCCCGCTCTTTCATTTCTGCGACTACAATCGGAAGAACATAGTAAAATAAGAAGACTAGGACAACAATTGCTATAATCATTGCGAAAATTAAGCCCCAGATCCATTCAAACGAGGGCTGTATACTATACCATAGATATGCAAATGCTGCAAGAGGGCTAAATTCCGTCGAAAGATAATTCAACGTGACCAATAACTCAAAGCTTGGTTGGGGTACCTGAGGAGTAAAAAACCAAACCACAATCACTAAAGTAGGAATAGCTATCAAAAACGCTCCACACAACAGCAATATAATGCTTCTTCTACTTCTTATTAAATCCTCCATTAGACATCTCCTTCCTTATTTTTAATGTGAGTAACGATTTTTTATATTTTTAATTTATCGCTTCCACAAATTTTTCGAAAAAAGGATTTTTTCCATATTCAGAGTTTAAAAAAAGAGAAAGAAAAGTGGCTGATAGTGCAGCAATTGTTTCTATTTATGTCCACTAATCTATTACTGCCGCAACCACCATGTCGGAAAGTCGCTGATGGCGCATAATGCTATGTCCCTCCTCTAAGAGTCCCGCTGAGAGGAAGACGTAGGTGAGGTCTCGTACAGGATCAACCCAGAACACCGTCGAACCCGCACCGAGTCCTCCGAAAGTGCCAGGAGAAGTGGTTAGCCCTAAGGGAGTGGGAAATATGCCTTCACCCCGAATAAAGAAGCTGAGCCCCAGGTTAGCGGGGAAGACCGGCCACCCGTACATCTCCCGACAATAGTCCCAGAGATGATTTGGAAGATTGCCAGTGTGGATGGTGGTAGCATGCTTAACCGTGTCCGGGGAGAGAATCCTGAGCCCGTTAAAGGTTCCGCCCCGCCTAAGCATTTCTGAGAAGCGGAAAATGTCAAGGACGGTAGATACTGCTCCACCTGCAGGTAGCTCTGTTTCCTCGGTTGCCAAGAAGTTCAACGATTCTAAAAGTAACGGGTCAAAGAGTCCAGGTGTTTTGTCCCGCACCTTAACGGGGACGATGCGGCTTTTGAGCCTGTCTGGTAGTCCGAGAGCAGTATCTTTCATGCCTAAAGGCTCGAATACGTCCTCTTTGAGGATTTGTCGGAATGGGCGATTCTTTTCATCTAAGCGCTGAACTAACGCTCCCAAGATGGAGAATGCCGCGATGGCGTTGTAGGAAACCATCTTTCCGGGAAGGATTAATATGCGTTCATTACTCATGGCGGCGGTGACGGTTTCAATATTGCCCACCTGATCGATAGGAAGCCCAAAGGGGAGCTCAGTGTTTAGACCACTGGTATGAGTGAGTATATGGCCAACAGTGACCTTCTGCTTTCCCTTAATACTGAATTCGGGAATGATCTCACAGACAGGAGTGTTGAGGGTGAATTTCCCCTGCTCAATGTCCATGAGAACCCGGGTCGTAGTCAACTGCTTGGTGATAGACATGATAAAGAATACGTCGTCCACGTTTGCTTTGCGATTTTTCTCCAAGTCTGTTTTTCCAACCGCCTCATGCATAGCTATCTTTCCATGCCGAGCTACAATAAAGGCGGCTCCATCGTAAGTACCCTTCTCGGTATCCTTCTCTATGGCTCGCTTCACCCGATTGAGGCGCTCCGGGTCGAGGCCCACTTTTGAGGCAGCTACTATTTCGGCGGAGAAATCTTCTTTATTACCCATAACAGCCTTCCTAATTCAATTTATTAAAATCCTAACCCATAGAAAGGGTTGTGAAAAGCCTAGTTGGTAATTAACCTAATAAACTTTATGCTTAATCACTATTAAGTAACAGGTTACTATTAGATGCAGAAGTAGAAAATATGTTAAAAAATAATGGAATTTGCCTGGTAACCTAAATTTGAGAGGTGAGAATTTAGGGCGAAGATTTCTCAAGAATTTTTTCCAAAACTTTTGGAGTTAGCAGCAAAGGTGGATACCCCTAAATGGTTCTACAAGTCTTCAGGTTTTATTGACGAGGAACTTAAACGCCCCCTAATTGGTATTGTAAACACCTGGCAGGAAGCCACACTGGGACACATGCACCTTAGGCAGGTGGCGGACGCAGTTAAGGCAGGAGTTTACCTAGGTGGCGGTACTCCCCTAGAGTTTAATCTGATGGGACCCTGCACCGGGTATTCTGAGGCTACTCGGAATTATTGTTTTGACCTGCCGCAGAGAGACGCCATTGCGGATTCCATGGAGATTCAACTGGAAGTGCTAAGATGTAAGGGTATTGTTTGTATAGCGACTTGTGACAAGGAGATTCCCGGTGTTTGGTTGGGGGCAGCGAGAAAGGATCTGCCCACAATTATTATTACTGGGGGCCCGGCTCTGCCTGGAAAGTTTCGAGGTGAGGATATAACTTTTCCTACGGATTGTCTGGTGCCCTGTGCGCAAGAAGTTATTTCTGGGAAAATGTAGGAGGAGGAATTCTGGAGTATTACCAGTAGGATGGAGGAGGAATGGGTTTTAACCTGTGGTGCCTGTCCTGAGATGACTACATCAAACACGCTTCAAATGTTGTTAGAGGCTTTGGGGCTCTCTTTACCAGGAGCGAACACTGCTCCCGCGGTTAGTATGAACAAGATTAGATTCGCTAAAAAAACCGGTATCCAAATAGTGAGATTGGTGGAGAATGAATTCAATTTCTCAAAAATTGTGACCAAGAAATCGGTAGAGAACGCTATTAGAGTTCTTATGGCCATTTCGGGAGGGACTAATGGTGTCTTGCACCTTTTAGCACTGGCAAATGAACTCAAATTGGGCATTACACTTGACGATTTTGACCGCCTGGGTAGAGTCACGAAATATCTCTCACACTTGCGACCCAACGGGCCCTACACCGTGGTCGATTTTGACAACGCGGGAGGCGTGCCCGCACTAATGAAGGAATTGGAAAAAGACCTGAATCTAGATTGCATTACAGTTTCCGGAAAAACTGTTAGAGAAAATCTGGCCGAAGTGAAGGTTCTGAATCGAGAAGTGATTAGACCCCAAACAAATCCCATACTTGATGAAGGAGGAATAGCGGTACTCAGAGGAAACCTCGCCCCAAATGGTGCTGTAAGCCGGTTTACTGTAGTTAAGAGGGATATCCATGAGTTCGAGGGACCGGCAAAGGTTTTTGACACCGAGGAGGAAGCCATGTTGGCCATAGCGTCAGGAGCTATCAAGTCTGGCGATGCAGTTGTGGTTAGGTATCAGGGGCCTAGGGGAGCACCGGGTATGCCGGACAATCTGGTGGTAGTTTTCATGGTGAGCATAATGGGGTTGGAGAATGTTGCAGTGGTTAGTGATGGACGCTTCTCGGGAACAACCATAGGTGCGTTGTACGTTGGACATATTTCGCCAGAGGCATATTTGGGAGGACCTACCGCTGTTGTAGAGAACGATGATCTAATCAAAATTAGTATATCGAAGAGGAGAATCGATGTTGATCTCTCTGATAAGGAGATTAAAAAAAGATTGGCCGATTGGAAACCTCCAGAACCGAAAGTAAAAAAGGGAGTTCTTGTGAGTTGGTTAGAAACCGCTGAGCAGGCAGAAAAGGGTGCTGTGCTTAAACGCACTTTATAAAAAATTAATATTAGTAAAAAATAAAAATCTAGTATTTTATTATTATCTAGTAGAAATGTTAAAACTTGATTGTTCCGGTTTTGCGTCTTTGATTATACTTTGATTATATATTGATGATCGGCTTGCAGTTTTGAGTGGCTATGGTGTCAACACTTTTAACTCTTTAATTCGCTCGTAGTGTGCTATATTCCTTGTAAGTAAAGGCATCTTCTTTATCAGACACATGGAGGCATTGAAAAGGTCTCGAATTTCGATTGGTGCACCTTTGGCTCTTAATTCTGCTCCTTTTTCAGCTGCCTTTTTGGCACTTTCTCGAGTAAAGATCAGTACGTTTTGCTGGTCAAGTAGGTTTTCAACTTCGGTAATTCTCCTCTCGCGTTTTGATGAGAGGTTTGCTCCCAGTAAGAGTTCAAAAGCCGTTATGCTAGTTATGGAGGTTTCCGCTTTTTTTCTCCACTTGGTAAAGGCGGATCTTCCTGGCTCGCGTCCCCTTAAGTAATCTACTATCACATCAGTGTCTACGCATATGATCTTTACAGCTTCCACCTTTTCCATTGTTTACCCACATCCTCCATTATTTTGTCCATTTCCTCGTCCCATGCACCAGCTAAATCCTCGACGGGTATTATCCTCTTTAAAACCGCCACACCTTTACCTGACACTTCAATTGACACGTAGTCACCCTCTTTTATTTCAAGCTCCTTCCGAACGGTGCGGGGTATTGTTATCTGGTAGTTCCTAGTGACTTTTACCTTAGCCAAAAAGATTTCTCCTAAAAATTATATATCTAGTAAAAATAATAAATTCTAGTATAAAAATAGTTCCTAGTCCTAAATCTGTCCTTAAATTAGTCGATCAACCGTTGTCCGAAACTTACCCATTTAGGACACCGCCTAAATGGTGTTCGGT
>NZ_JBRAKS010000184.1:0-7985 GCF_052745115.1 Candidatus Jordarchaeum sp. | reverse complement strand
CTATTTCAAATAAATTTTTTGACGGTTCATCCCCGAGACTGAAGTCTGGGGCTTTTCCGCCAAAGATTCCTGTAAAAACATTAATTAGTGACCGAACAATTATAAACTAGTTTTTACACCCCATACTATTTAATCGTAAAAGATTAAAATACTTTCAGCCTTTACTTCCAGAACTTTTAGTCTTCTGATAATGGGATTTCCTCCGTTCTTCCTGTTAGTGAATTTATATGTTGTTGAATAGTTCTCATTTCTGAACGAATTTTTGCTCTCTGTGCAGCGTATTCTGCTTTCTTTAAAGCTCCAGCTTGGTATCTTTTTGTAATGTAGTCTAACTGACCTTGAAGTGACCTCATTCTTGACTCTAGGCTGTCTAACTCTTCGCGCGTTGCAACATCAGTAATCAAAGGTGTGGAAGCCGATACTGAACGGGTAACTGTTTGAATAGTACCCGAAGGTGTAGAAATCCCTCCTTGGCTAAGCACTCTCGCCGCAAACGCTCTAAATTCATCGATAAAAACGTCGAATCTCCTTCTCAGAGTAACGACCTCATTCATTAACCTGTCGATTTGAGGTGTATAAGCGGCAGCTATAGGTTGTGCCGCTCTTGATGATTCTTCCATGGGTCTTGTGGTAAGAATTGGTTTAACTCTCTCATCACCTGCTGCACTCTCTGGAGAAATACTTGGTTCAGTTACTAACTCATCGACTTTTTCAGTGCTTGAGACAGTGGGAGTTACTTTAGACTTTGAAGGCGTAACAATCCATCTAAAAATATTTTTTGCTAAATCCATGTTTTGAGAGGTATTAAGTCCACCCATTATCCGATCTCTAAAAATTTCATAGGAGCCTAATGCAACAACCTTTCCATTTCCGTAATTAGAAACTGCTAAAACATTAGCGTCAGGCGGTTCTGCCGTTCTGCTAGTTATTGCTAATGCTTCTGCTTCTCCCACGATTTTTATGCTGCAGCCCGCGGAATAGCATAATTCTGTTATTCCCTCAGATACGGGATGTTCCTTAAATTTCGTGATTTTAGGGAGGTTTTCCAATCCTAGATTTTGTCTTTCATCAATTATCTGATTATTTTGAAAAGATATTCCAAAATTCTCGGCTAACTCGTTAAGATTGGTCCTCAGTCCACGATCACCACCCGCATGGCTTAGTAAAACTGCTCCACCTCCTCTAGAAACAAAATCTACCACCGCTCGGATTTCACCAGGTTGCAGCTTAGACTGATCAGGACAAGGAAAAACTACTACATCAAAATCCTTCAATTTATCAAGTGTAATAGGAAAGTCAACAAATCTAATACACTGAATACCCTCAGTCTCTAAAACTCCTTTAAGAGCGGCATAACTCGTCGTTATGCGTCCTCTTTCCTTTTGCGACTCATCAAATAGAGCACGCCACTTAATTTCGGTCAATGGCAAAACCTCCAATTAACCAATTGATTAGAAAATATTTCTTGCTCAATTTTTTTGCTATTAACATATCTTTAGAAACAAACTTTTTAACCTTTTTTTCATTTTAGATCATCGCTATCAGCGCAGATTATTTTTTACTTAACTACTTGCTATTATTATATGATTTTAGTATGCTTATATATTTCGACACTTTAATTAAAAATCTAGTAGAAAGAGCCCTGTAGCTTCATCTCTAGTTCTTTTAATCCTATGATCGATTTCCATTAAAAATATTTCAAGAGTAACCGACACAATACAACCATTTAAAACATGGCCGCCAAAAGCCTTTCCTTCATCATCTCCCACGACAATATGAGTATGAACCACTACTTCTCCTTCTCTATGAGAAATGTTCCCAATACAAGAAATTACTTCTAAATCTGATTCTAATTTAATAGATTTATATTCACCCTTCTCAAAGAAGCCAATATTTGCCTCGGATAAAGCTCCAATAGCATTAAAAAAACCGGAAACCACTTCATATTTTTTAGCCAATGCTACTAGAGACTCCAATACGTCATCTCCCTTTTCCAGTTTGGCAACAATAATCCTTTTAAAATTAGCCTCAACGGTTCTCATATACTTCACCTCATTAAATAAGTGTAAAACATCATTGTTTTTTGGATTTTCATTTTTTAGTTGAATGATTTCTTTACCTTAAGGTTAGACTTATTTATGTTTTTCACCTTCAATTATCTAGATTTAGAGTTCTATTTTAACAGTGCCTTCCAAAGTAAAATAACTATAAAAAATAAATACATTAAATAAGAGAAGCTGGGAGAAAAAATGAATGAAAGGGTAGGTCTATTCAAATACATTCAACACGAACCTGCCCCAGAAAAAAAAGAAACCTCGATGAAACTCGAAAAGAAAGAAGAAGGGTTCGAAGAAACAGAGGAAGAAGAAGAGAACGATGAAGAGGAAGAAATAGAGGTAGAGTTTGGGGGACTACCTTACTTCTGTCCCGAAAATCATGAACCCGGACTAGTGTTATCAGTAGAGTATGATGGAAAAAATAATCTCGCCTTCGCACGTTTATACGATCCCAAAAATAAGAGAATCTTCTGTTGGTACGACAACACCAACCATCACCCCTATTGCTATACCGATCTTAACGAGGAGAAATTAAAATCCGAAAAAAAACTGATAAATCATGAGGGCTTTTTAGGCTTCGAACAAGTAGAAAAATATGACCTCTTATCAGATAAACTCAAAAAAATGACAAAAATTGTGGCAAATGATCCACTCTCAATAGGCGGTAAGAGTAATTCCATAAGAGAAATTCTGCCCAAAGCATGGGAGGCAAGAATAAGATATCATAACAACTTCATCTTCGATAAAGATCTAATCCCCGGACTCTTTTACCGAATAGAAAAAGGAAACATTGTTCCAACTCCATTCGAAATATCCAGTTCGATTAAAAAAGAAATGGAAACAATTTTAGGAGAAAACTCTGAATTCGAAGACGTGCTCAACGAATTTCTACCATTATTTCTGACACCAGCGCCTGATATTAGAAGAGCTGCCGTTGACATAGAGGTCTACTCCCCTATCAGGGACAGAATACCTGATTCACAAACAGCGGAAAACAAAGTAATAAGCGTGTCTGTAATTTCAAATGAAGGTGAGAGCACCGTTTTTGTTCTAAAGAGAGAACATGTGGAAACTGGTGACTGGCCAAAAGGCTTTCCTGAAGATGTCAAAATAGAGTACTTTGAAGACGAGGCTAAAATGTTAACCACAGTTTTCAAGGCCATGAGTAACTATCCTATCATACTCACTTTTAACGGAGATAATTTTGATCTAAGATACCTCTACAATCGAGCTACAAGACTCGGCATGAAAAAAGAGGAAATACCCATAGTTTTAACCAATGAATTCGCCTACATGTCCACCTCAATTCATATAGATTTGTACCGCTTTTTCCATAATCGATCCATTCAGGTATACGCCTTTTCAGACCGCTACAAAGAGGAAACACTAGACGCCATTTCTAAAGCAATCCTAAACGTCGGAAAAGCCAAACTGGACAAATCTATCCACGAATTATCCCTACTAGATCTAGCCTATTACTGTTGGTGGGACTCCTACGTTACGCTGAATCTAACCCAGTTCGATGATAACCTAGTAATGAAACTAATAATTCTACTCATGCGCATATCCCGCCTATCAATGGAAGATTTAACAAGGCAAGGGGTTTCCTCCTGGATAAAGAACCTCTTCTACTACGAACACCGAATAAGAAACTACCTCATACCCCTTTCAGAAGACATAAATAAAATGAAAGGCATCGGCGAAACCAAAGCAATCATAAAGGATAAAAAATTCAGAGGAGCAATTGTGGTTGAACCAGAAGCGGGCGTCCATTTCAACGTAGCCGTACTAGACTTCGCCTCCCTATACCCCAGCATCATAAAGGAATACAACCTAAGCTATGAAACCGTAAGATGTCCACACCCAGAATGTAAAGACAATATTGTCCCCGAAACAAATCACTGGGTGTGCAAAAAGCGAAAAGGAATAACCTCCATAATAATCGGCTTCCTAAGAGATATCCGCGTAAAATGGTTCAAACCAAGATCCAAAGACCCCTCTTTAAAAGTCAAAGAACGAGCGTGGAACTCTATAGTTGAAAGAGCATTAAAAGTATATTTAAACGCTAGCTACGGAGTTTTTGGAGCCGAACACTTCCCCTTCTTCTGCCTACCAGTAGCCGAGAGCACTGCAGCCATTGGAAGATACGCTATTCAGAAAGCAATCACTAAAGCAAAAACCTTGGGGATGAATATAATCTACGGGGACACCGACAGCGTCTTCATAAAAAACCCCCCGGAAAAAATCATCTCAGAACTGACAAACTGGAGTAAAAAAGAGCTGGGAATAGACCTTGAACTCGATAAGCAGTATAGATATCTTGCCCTCTCAGAAAGGAAAAAGAATTATTTAGGTGTTTTCAAGGACGGAACAGTAGATATCAAGGGTCTTACTGGAAAAAAGAGAAACACACCACAATTCGCCCAGCAAGCTTTTCTTAAAATGGTGGACACTTTAAGCAGGGTTGAATCTGCGGAGGACTTCGATAGAGCCAAAACAGAAATCCAAGAAATCGCAAAGACCTGCTACAACAAAATAAAAAACAAGGAATTCAGCCTAGAAGACTTTGCTTTCCATGTTCAAATATCCAAACCCCTAAAAAGCTACGTAAAAACCACACCTCAACATGTTAAGGCTGCCAGAATGCTAAGCAAGAATGGAAAAGAGCTGAAACCCGGGGATAGAATCTCCTTCGTAAAGGTTAGGGGTAAGGATGGGGTGCGACCAGTTGAACTAGCCAATAAAGAAGAAATTGATACAGAAAAGTATAAGGAATATCTCAAATCCACTTTTGAGCAAGTATTAGATGCCTTGGGCATTGATTTTGATAAGATTATAGGCTTAACCAAGCTGGATTTGTGGGTTTGACGCTTCTTTTTAGTTAAGATTAATAGGAGAGAATTCTGTTATTTATTCTGCTAAACATTTTGTTTAACGCAAATTATTTATCAAATTTGTGCGCTTATTATACTTAATTGTAAAAAATTTTATGAGGCTTAACTATGGAAGTTCGTAATTTACTTATTCGGAATGTTATTCCCATAATGAACCCTGATAATATGGAGCAGTCCGCCGACTCGTTTCTTGCGGACTACGGGGGTTATATGAAACAGATAGCTGCGGTGGCTAAGCACGACTCTGGATTTGCTCTGTACGGAAGTAATGTGGCGCCTATTCATGAAGAGTATGGTGACTTTTTCTCTACGGTTGCCAAAATTACGGATGCGGCTGATATCCGGCTTTATGCGGTTATTTACACGTTTATCGATTCCTACTATGGTGTGGATCCTGCGTATAAAACCTATAACGCCAATGGTATCGCTGATGAAAACTTTGTTTGTCCTGCTCGAGAAGCATTCTGGGCTTATCTCCGTAGCGTTACCGAAGAGGTGATTGAATATCCTATAGCTGGTGTTATACTTTTAGGGAACACTTTTGTGAGGCAGGAGTTTTGCTTTTGTGACAAGTGTAAAAAGGAATTCTCAGAGGTTGCCAGTATAGATGAGGCGTTCACTTGGGATGGCTTACGGGATAATGATCAGCTTTTCTCCAAATGGTTAGATTGGAGAGCTGAAAAAATGTACAATGCCGTATCCGGAATTTATGATGTGGTTAAGCAGAAGGAAGGAGTAGAATTTCTAATAGGCGTTGACATTGATCCTGAGGTAGGCTACGAGAAGGGGGCGTTCAGACACTTTGGTCAAGACTTAGAGGCGTTATCTGGTATATCAAGTCACCTACTATTTAATGTTAGTCCGTGGTCTCCAATTTTACCTGCTGCTGGCTCAACGGAATACAAAGATATGATTGAGAGAATGAGATTCGTTGACAACATAACTGCTCGTAGAAGAAAAGTTTCTTTCAAATATTGGAATTTGAGTGATGAAAATGACTTCGAAACAATCAATGGTATAGCTACTAGATTTAAAGCCAGCCACGTGTTGACAGATTTGGACTTTCCACCAAAATACAGAATATGGAGAGAAGCACACCTAAGTATGGTATAAACTCCCCTCTTATTCACTGAAGTTAATCCCCCTACAATCTACTGTTCTTTATCACTTTATTCTTTTTCTTAAATAAATTAATAAATCAAATTCAACCTCAATAGTACAGCAACCATAAATAAATCTGGAGGTTGAATCCAATTAAAATAGAGGGTATCATTCCTGCCATGGTAACGCTTTTTGACGCAGAACAACAATTAGATGAAAAGGCTATAGGTGCACAGGTAGATTTTTTGGTGAAAAGTGGTGTTGACGGAATTTTCTGTCTTGGCAGTGTAGGGGAGTTCGCCTACTTGAATGAGGATGAGAGAAATAAAACTGTTAAAATCGTAGTGGATAAAGTAGCTGGCAGAGTTCCGGTTATTGCGGGAACAAGCCATTTCAGCACCAGAGGTTCCATAAAACTTTCCAAAGAAGCAGAGAATATTGGTGCCGACGCTGTGATGTCCATTCTTGTCCCCTATTTTCCGCTCACGGACGAAATGATTTACAATTATTATAAGCAACTGTCAGAAGAGATAAATCTACCAATCCTAATTTACAATTTCCCTATGATAACCAACTTTGATATAAGCCCGGAAACTATCGGCAAATTGGCAAAGATAAATAAAATTGTAGGCTTAAAAGACACGGTCCTAGATGCTAATCATACCATAAGAGTATTAGAACTGGTTCCTAAAGATTTCGCTGTTATGCCCGGGTCGGAAATAACATTACAAGCATCCTTAGAAGCAGGAGCAAAAGGAGCAATATTTGGAACCTCTAACATAGATCCCAAACCCCTCTGCGAGGTTTATAACCTGTACAAATCAGGAAATCTGGAAAAGGCTAAAACTAAAATGCAGGAAGCTACAAGGCTCATAGAGGTAATGATCGTAGCCTCTATACAGTGCGGGCCCTCGATACTAAAAAATGCTATGAAACTTAATGGAAGAAAAATAAATACAACAGTTAGAAGTCCGCTACCTGAACTAAACGCAGAACAGCTTGAAAAGTTAAGAGCCGTAATGGAAAAACTGGGTCTTCTCCACAAACAATAATCAAAAATGAAAGCTAAGGGGCTTAAAGCCCATATTCTTAGTAATCTTTCCTGTCTATTATTAATCTACCAATTCTTTTTCTCTTGGTATTCGGCCATGTATCTTTTTACATCCTCATCCGTCAAATCATACCAGTTTTCATAGTAATCAGCAACTGCAAACATGTAAGCGTCACTAATAATGATGCACACTAATTCGTCTACAAATTTTTCCACCAAACTTAAAGATCTTCGAGGAGAAACAGGAACAGCAACTACAATCTTGCCCGGATTCTCCTTTCGTATAGATTTTACAGCAGCAACCATGGTGTAGCCCGAAGCGAGCCCATCATCAACAACAATAACGGTTCGCCCCTGTATTTTTGGAGGTGGACTATCCCCCCGGAATTCTTTTGTTCTTCGCTTCATCTCTTCAATTACTTTTTTTGCTAGTTCCTCGATTTCATCTCTTTTCAAACCTAGACGTTCCACTAATGGTGGGTTTAACACAATAGTACCATCAATTGTCACGGCGCCAAATCCTGCTTCGGGATTCCAGGGAATCTTAATCTTGCGCGTGATAATCATATCCAACTCCGCTTTAAGCTCCAATGCTGTATATACGCCTACTGG
The DNA here is from genome assembly GCF_052745115.1 of Candidatus Jordarchaeum sp. Classification (NCBI taxonomy): domain Archaea; kingdom Promethearchaeati; class Candidatus Jordarchaeia; order Candidatus Jordarchaeales; family Candidatus Jordarchaeaceae; genus Candidatus Jordarchaeum; species Candidatus Jordarchaeum sp. Next base: position 270 of record NZ_JBRAKS010000184.1, on the reverse strand, counting down.
AACTCCTCCACGAGGAATGGCAAGAACTATTACCCCTTTATTCCTGTACTTTTCCGACAATAGCTTACCAAGCTCTTTACCTGCGTGTTCCCGATCTTTAAAAATTGAGTACACCATATAGAACCCTGTAAAAACTGAATTGGAAAATCCCTAAAATAATTATCGAAATAATATAAAGCTATTTAATCATTCCTTCTAAAATTGAACATTGTTTTGCACAATGTAATTTGGGTGTTTTTGCTTGGGGTGTATGTGTTTTTGTTTATTTGG
>NZ_JBRAKS010000183.1:0-8002 GCF_052745115.1 Candidatus Jordarchaeum sp. | reverse complement strand
GGGAACGGCGTCTATGTTGGCACCCTCATGGGGGCTGCGTCTTGTTTAGCCCCTTTAAGCCCAAGCCAAACTCCTCAGCTACCAAGAACTATTTATATACCCTACTTTTAAATAAGCTTTTTTGCGATTCATCCCCGCGACTAGAAGTCGGGGGCTTTCTCGCCAAGGTTATGTAATTATTTGGGGCATCATATGGAGATTTCTTTGGTTGAAAAGAATCTTTCTGCCGAGGGGAGGCTAAAGTTATTAAGAGCTCTGGTGGGGCACCGAGATAGCCTGACCATGGCGAAACTGTCAAAAATCACCGAGCTTCACACCACCACGATTCACCAGCACCTGAAAAGCCTTGTAAAAGCAAGACTAAGAAAAAAGCAACATCGTTGGCGAAATAAGATTCAACATCAACACCGACTCCGAGGTGAGGGAAAAACTAATCCAATTCTTAGAAGAACTCATCTACAATGATATCATACTAAAGATAAGTGAAATCGAAGAATCACTAGAAACAGAAAAACAATCACACTTAGAAAACGCTCAAAAAACACTAGAAAAACTGCTCAACTGGTATCCCCACCAGTTAAAAGAAAGATTCGGAAACGAAATAGCAGAGTTAGCGATGGAACTAGGTGAAAAACTGGAGCGACCCTAGCGTAAACCAAACAGCAAAAACTTGCCTCAACCAAATACAAACCATCTTAAAATAAAAAGGAATAACAATCAAAACATCTAAACACCATAACTACCAAATCCGAGCAGCAGGCCTATCCTATTTCCAAGACTACTACCAAAAAATCGGATACCCAACTCACATCGCAGAAAAACTAGCAGACATAACAAACGCACTAACCATACACAAGGAAAAACTCATCATTAAAAAAGAAAAATACACTAAAGATTACTACACCATACTACACGAACTATTACACTCCTCAACCTGTATGAAACCCAGTATAAAAGATGGGTCAGAGAAGGACTAACACAACACATCCAAAAACAAATAATAAAACACTACAAACATGAAACCCCAGAAAGCCTCTACGACCAATTCAGCTACACCAAAACTTGGAAAACCCTAATCAAAAAAGCCGGAGAAAAAACCATACTCAACCTATACTTCTCAGAAAACGATACAGAAGTCCTAAAAACAACAACAAAAAATTTGAAAAAACAAGAATCAACCTAGCAGAACTACTCGAAATGAACCAAAACCAAGCAAAAAACCTACTAGAGACACTCAAGAAAAAATAAAAAACAGCAAACAAAACACAACATAAACCAGATAACAGAATAGTTGAAAAGGTAAAGCAAGCCCTAAAACTTTTACTTCCTAGAATCTTCTTCCTTGTCAATCTCCACAACGAAATAACCCTGATAATAACACTTCGGACAAAAATAAAGATGAGGAGTAATAAAACCAGAAATAGAGTCTGCTAACTTAATTTTTTTACTACCACACCTCGGACAAACCAAAACACCCCTCTTACCAATAGGACGCCGGGTCAGACTCCTGAATACATCTCTAATTCTCTCCAATCTCTTTCACGCCGAAACACCAAGTAGACCTACTACTAGACATTGAAAAAATGTGGGAAAAAGGCTACGACACATCGATATTCTGCTCAGGGTAACCCCAACCAATTAAAAGTTCTTTGGTGCGGTAACGATGATCGCCCTGAAGCTCAATATGGTTATCCTTCGCAGTACCGCCACAAGCAAGGGAGGTCTTCAACTTCGTCGAAAGCTTGCCGATGTCCACATCCTTGCTATCGATGCCCTCAATAATAGTCATCTCTTTTCCGAATTTGCGTTTCTCTACTCTTACTTTGATTCTTTGTTCTTCTTTTACTATTTCTTGGCAGACGCATAGGTCTTTTGGTAGTCCACATATCGAACATATTTGTTGTGCCATTACACACCATTCCAATTTTTTGCCATTTTTAAAAGTACTTTTGCCATTTTTTAAGATACAATAGAATTATTTAAATTTATGTCTTTTAAAATTGAAGGCATATAAATTTTTGTGAGTTTAAGCGGTATGAGTGGAGCTAGTTTTGTTATTGTGGATGCTTTGGCTTCGGAAAGAGGTTTTAAAAGGTTTACTAGGGATGTTATTGGTTCTGGTCCGCGTACGGTTGCTGGTGTGCTGGAACAGTTAGGTTTTGAGTGTAGAATTTCTACTTCTGAGCAGGTTTTCAGGGATTCTGCTTTTTTGTCTGATTTTGATGTTTTGATGTGTAGTGGTATGACTGTGGATATTCCCTCTATGAGAAAGATTGTGGATTTATGGAGGAGGGTGAACGGGGATAGGGTTTCGATTGCTGGGGGTCCGGCTGCTGCTGATCCGTATTTTTTGTTAAGGAAGACAGGTTTTGACTTGTTGGTTATTTCGGAATGTGAGGAAACATTAAAAGAATTGCTTGGAACCGCATTGAATGAGGGTAAAATGCCAGCAGTGGATGAGCTGCGGAGTATTAGGGGATTAGCTTTTCGGGCTGAAGATGGGGTGGAGGTTACGCCTCTTAGGCCTCCTGCTTTTGTGTTTTGGTTTGAGCCTTCTGTTGATAGGGTTGTTGATTATCCTTATTTTCGAGTTTCACGTGTTTATGTGACGTGTGTTAGGGGGTGCTCTAATTATCGTCGAACGCTGTTGACTCTACCTGATGGGAGAAAGTGTAACCAGTGTGGTTTGTGTGCTGTTGATAATTTGACGGAGAGGTATTATTGTCCGGAGGGGATTTTACCGGGGTGTGGTTTCTGCTCGGTGCCCAGCTTGTTTGGACCACCGAGAAGTAGGAGTGAAGAGAGCATACTGAGAGAAATAGACAGACTGTTAAAGATTGGGGTTAACCGAATCGTGCTGGGTGCCAGCGACTTCCTTGATTTTCAGAGAGAAAAATTGGTGAGTCCCCACCCCTTAACCGATCCTTGTCTTCCAGAACCAAACTATGCTGAGATTGAATCATTATTGTACGAAATCAAAAAACTCCAGTATAAAATAGAGGTAAGAACCTACGTGTCGATTGAAAATGTAAAGCCCTGTCTCTTCACCGAGGAAGCGGCGCAAATCATAAGCAATTATTTACCGAAAACCACTGTTCACATAGGCTGCGAAACCGGTTCGGAGCAGCACTCAAGGAATGTTGGAAGGCCCTCTACTCCCAATGAGAGTTTAATGGCTGTGAAACTTGCTGTGACCTATGGATTAAGACCTTACGTTTACTTCATCCACGGATTACCCGGACAAACCATGGATACCGCCAAAGAAACAGTGGAAATAATGGATAAGATGGCAAAGCTTGGAGCCGAAAAAATAACAATTTACAGGTTCAAACCCCTTCCTATGTCTGCATTTGGAGACTTCAAAACTCCTCCTCCCGCAACTAAAAACAAATTCAGCAAAATGATACTTGACAAGGCGAAGCAGATTAACCTGGAAATAAAGAAATCAATGATAGGAAAAACGGTTGAAGCAGCAGTAGCCGAGAAAATAAAACCCGGAGAGTACATAGCTTACCCTCTAGAGGAAGGCCCCACCATACTCCTAAGGGCGGAAACTGCATCCCAAAACGAGTCAGTAAAAGTTAAAATCAGTAAAATAAAAAGTGAAAAGTTGGTAGAAGCCGTCCTCGTATAAAAACTTGTGCGAGAAATATTTATTAAATATTAAATCCTACTCAAGAAATGGAACACTATAGGAAGTGAATTGAAAATGGTATATATATGTGGGAAATGCGGACACGAGGTTACTGTTGAGGGTTTGGATCTTCTAGGTGGTATTAAGTGTCCTCAGTGTGGTTATCGGGTTTTGTATAAGGCTCGTCCCCCTGTTATTAAGCGTGTGAAGGCTAGGTGAAACCTTTATTCGTATCATTGATGGATTTTCTATTTTTATGTGGGGAAAGTTATTTTAGGTAATTTTATATTTATTTTAGGAATCTAGTTGAGCAGATGCTACTTATAGCTTGTAAGTGATGGTTACTATGTCTGGTAAAGGTAAGGAAGAGAAGAGTTTGTTTGAAAAGATTTGGACTCTGGCGAATCATAGAGGTTTCGTGTTTCCTAGTGCTGAAATATATGGTGGAATAGCTGGCATTTATGACCTAGGACCGTTGGGTGCTAAGATGAAGAATAATTTGATTCAGGCTTGGCGCGAGTTTTTTGTTTTGAGGGAGACCAATCCTCCAGTGTATGAGTTGGATGGTTCGACTATTCTTCCTTACGAGGCTTTAAAGGCTTCTGGACATTTGGATTCTTTTACTGATCCCACAGTTTCCTGTTTGAAGTGTAAGAAGTGGATGCGTGCGGATCATTTGATTGAGGATAGTCTTGATATGTACGTGGAGGGGATGACTCTGGAACAGCTTAATAGAATTATTAGGGAGAATAATTTGGGTTGTCCGGATTGTGGGGGTGGTTTATCTGAGGTTACATTTTTTAATCTGATGTTGGAGGTGCAGGTGGGTCCTGCGGATGGGCAAACTGCTTTTTTAAGGCCGGAGACGGCTCAGGATATTTTTCTTGATTTTAAGCGGGTTCAACAATCTATGAGGGCGAAGCTTCCTTTTGGTATTGCTCAGATTGGTAAATCTTACCGGAATGAGATTTCGCCTAGGCAAGGTTTGATTCGGGTGCGTGAGTTTACTCAGATGGAGATTGAAATGTTTATTCACCCTAATGAGATTGGTAACCATCCGAGTTTTGACAAGGTGAAGGATATTAAAATTAGGATTTTGACCCGAGAGCAGCAAAAGAAGGGTGAAACTGAACCCTTGGAAACTACAGCCAAGGAGTCTGTAGTAAGTAAAATTCTTCCCAACCCGTATATGGCGTATTATCTTGCGAAGGAGACAATATTTTATCAGAGTTTGGGTATTCCCTATGATAAATTTCATTTTCGCCATATGATGCCAGAGGAAACTCCCTTCTATTCTGGGGGTAATTTTGATCTTGAGGTTGAACTAAGTATTGGAAGGAAGGAAATTATTGGGAACGCTTATCGGACAAATTATGACTTATCCAATCATATGAAAAAGAGCGGTAAGGATTTGTCCATAAGCGTTGATGGTGAGAAAGTTATTCCCGAGGTCGTGGAACCTTCATTTGGGGTTGAGAGGGCAATTTATTGTATATTGGAACATTGTTATCGTGAGGATGATGGGAGAGGTTGGAGCTGGTTCCAATTTCCCCCAAAAATTGCGCCGATAACCGCCCTTATATTGCCGCTTGTCCGAAGGGAGCCTCTAATGGAAATAGCGTTTAAGACCTATGAAACCCTGAAGGAAAATGGATTAGAGGTGGACTACGATGACCGGGGGTCTGTGGGTAAAAGATATGCTAGGGCGGATGAAATAGGTATTCCATTCTGTGTTACCGTGGATTATAAAACGGCAGAGGCTAGTACCGTGACAATAAGGGATAGAGATTCCAGAGAACAAGCGGTTATTAATAAAAATGATTTAATCGAAATTCTATCTAAACTAGTTTCTGGCATTATAAACTTCGAAAAGTTATTGTGAATATTATTATTAAATCAAATAAGTTTCTCCATTGATTGGAGAATAGGAATCCACCTTTTTTAATTTTTCAATTCGCTCAGCAAACTCTACTGTTTTCCATTCTTCCCCGTGGACGCAATATACTCTCTCTAGTTCTTTAATCTTTGATATGAATCTAAAAAGTCCTGATTGGTCGGCGTGAGCACTAAATTCAAAGCTTTTAACCTCGGAATTCACTTTAATTGATTCCTCTTTTGGAGCGATTTTAATTTCTCTTTCTCCGTCTTGAAGTCTTCGTCCTCTTGTGCCTGGTACTTGGTAACCTGTAAGACAAATAAGGCTCTTTGGATCTCCAGCTATTTTTTTTATATAACCAATTACTGGGCCTCCTTCAAGCATTCCTGAAGTACTGACAATAATGCAAGGTTCATCAATATTGACACTTCTCTTTTGGTTTACCTCGACAAAAATGTCAGATTCTAGAGGGCTCTGCCTAGTGTATCTTATCTGTCTTCTAATAGTTGGGCGAAGATATGACCAGTATAATCGATAAACCTCATTTACTTTTTTAATCATTCCATCAATATATATTGGAACTTGTTTTAATGCACCGCTTCGGATATAGGCTTCTAGGGATAACATTACTTCTTGAGCTCTTCCCACCGCAAAAACAGGTACTAAAACTCTTCCTCCACGATCGAGGGCTTTATTGATTGAATCTATTAAACTCCTTTCAACTTTCTGAAAACTAGGATGGCGATCATTTTGGGCTGCATAGGTGGATTCAATTATTAATGTGTCAACCTTGCCCACTGAGGTTTCCGCCATATCTTGAGTTCTGGTGTTTCTGGTAGATAAATCTCCAGTATAAAGAATGATATGATTATCTACCTCTAGACGAATCATGGCTGCACCCAAAATATGGCCCGATGGTAAAAGCATAGCCTTAATTCCTCCTCGAATGGTTATTTCCACCATATAGTTTATATCCTCAGCATGACTTCGCACAGCCATGACTTCCTCAGAGGTGTACGGTGGTTCAATATTCCAATCTTTCTGTAATTTTAAAAAATCAGTATGTAAAAGTTCAGCCAAATCTTGGGTTGGAGAAGTGGAGAATTCTGGGCATCCGTATTTAGAGATAATTGCTGGAAGGTATCCTGAATGATCTAAGTGTGCATGAGTAACAAAAACAGCATTAGGAGGATTCGAGGGTTCTAACGGATACTCTTCTCCTTTTACTCTCCCTAAACTTATTCCTGCATCAAGTAAAATGAGCTTGTCCTTTTTTTTGATTGAAATACATGACCGACCTACTTCTCTTGAACCTCCAAGGAAAGACAATTCAATACGTGTCAATGGTAATTTCACCAGTTTTTTAGTTTAGATATTTAACCGCGGTTCTTAATATATGAAAATTATTTCTTTTAACTATTTTTTGGATTATTATGTAATTACCTCACAGCCATCCTCAATAACAATTAGAGTATGTTCTGCCTGCGATACGAAACTTCCTTTCCTATCAGACAAAACATTATAGGCACGGAATAATCCTTTCTCGGTTAACTCCTTTATGGCAAGTTTGAGTCCTGCCTTAGAAACTTTTTTTGCTAACCATCTTTCCGCGAAGGGTAGTGTCTTAAATTCTTTTTGAACCAAATTTAGCACCATACGTGAACCTTTAAATCTTAAAGGTATTCTAAGAGGCATTAAACTGAATATGTAAGCATGGGGGGCCTCGGTTACGGTTCCAGAACCCGTGGTAGCGAAAGTTTCAAGGGCATACACTTCTCCTTCTTCAATTTTTGTACCGTGAGGTATTGAAATATTGGGAATAATCTTTGAGCTGTGAAGAACATACTGGTCGAGTAAATGACCCGAAAGATCCTTTATAGGTCTAAAACCGTATCCTTTTATTGTTTCTTCAATTTTATTTCCTATTATACTTGTTTCCACTCCTGGCTTAATCATTTCTATGGCAATTTCCAGAGCTTTTTCAGAGGCTTCAATTAATTTATTATGCTCAGAACCGAAACTTACCGTAAAAGCAGTGTCGGCTATATACCCGTCAACATGTGTTCCAAAATCAATCTTTACTATATCATGTTCATCTATAACGTTTTTATCATCTGGGGGCGATGAATAGTGAGCAGCTACATTATTAATGGAAACATTACAGGGAAAAGATAAGTCAACACCTTTACTGAGCAATTCACCCTCAATCTTTTCACAAACATCTATTATAGGAGTTCCGGGCTTTACGAACGTTCTTGCAAAATCCTTTACCTTTTTTGCAGCTTTACCCGCTTTTCGATACTTTTCAAACTTATCTTCCTCTTCTTCTGCTGTTGCCTGTTCCTGTTTTTCTGAAATCTTTTCTTTTAATTTATTATCGCTCAAAATGTTTCCTCCTAATTAGGTAATTAGGTCTATAACTTGAGAATAGAAATTATTGGTGCTGTCTTTTTATCGGTTAACTTTTTCTCCTATGTTATCATTATCTGTAT
>NZ_JBRAKS010000182.1:0-8027 GCF_052745115.1 Candidatus Jordarchaeum sp. | reverse complement strand
AAGTCCAAGAATGGTATTATTTATCATTAAATCTTTCTACTGTTGTGAACCCTCAGAAAGAACCTCAAGCTAAAAAATTCAGAAAAAGAAGAAACACTCTAGCACAATGGAGGGTACCCCCTTGAAGATTGTCGTTGAAACTGATGCTCTAATTAATTTAGAGAAAATTGGCAAACTCGAAAAGTTTGTTGAAGTCTACGATGCGTGCATAACCGCAATAACCGAGTACGAGTACATCAGAGGAGAAATCAGGGCAGGGGTAAACCCAGAAGAGTCTAAAAAAACTGTTGAGGACGCATTTGAAGTTTTACCCCTAAACAACGAAAGTATAAGCACGGCAAGCAAAATCTGGGCTGAGCTAAGCAGCAGAGGAGAACCATTAGAAGAAAGAGACCTACTAACCGGAGCCATCTGCATCTCAGAAACTACACCACTCTGGACACTGAACAAAAAACATTTCAAAAGACTTGAAGAGTTCGGCCTCAAACTCTTAGACGCCGATATCGAAAATCTATAACCTCCCAGCAAACAACTACCATGATACTCGATTTTTTGTTTTGCGTGATTATTTGTGGAATGCAAAAAGTTCCTCATGCAACCTGTTTTTAAAATACACTGTTTCCGTTTAGCTAGATTGTTTTTCGTTCCAGTTTCAGACACCCTACAAAAAATGATACCCTCCAATCGAATGTAACGCAAAAACACAAAAACCACCAGCCCCTTTACGCCCTTTTTAAGTAAAAAATCCGGGAAACAAGTTTCATTTACTGAGGAACTGCTTTTACAAGAATAAGTATCACATCCGACCAAGCGGTAAGGTACTTGGTCTTTCAATCCTCGTTACTGAGGAACTGCTTTTGCAATTCCACCTCGGGGCGGGGGAACACGAAAAAGGAGGTAAACTTTCAATCCTCGTTACTGAGGAACTGCTTTTGCAATAATGCAATGGGAATGAGAATAAGGAGTGATGCACATGAAACTTTCAATCCTCGTTACTGAGGAACTGCTTTTGCAATTTTTTTAGTCATTCTTGAAGGAATATGTTTTGGCATAGTCTTTCAATCCTCGTTACTGAGGAACTGCTTTTGCAATATAGAACTTTATATGTGAGGGAAGCTAGTGATTTCTACTTTCAATCCTCGTTTCTGAGGAACTCTTTTTTCAAGTTTAACATTTGTTTTTTTTTGCTTTCAATCCTCGTTGTTAAGGAATTTTCTTTACAGGAGTTATTTTTTTGTTCCCGTATACGGGAAGTATATGTTTTTAGTTTTTAGTTTCTGTTTTGGCGGCTTATTTGTTTGTTGTGGGGTTCAGGTTTTGTTTGTTAGTTTTTGTTGCTGTGGGTTTTAGGATGTTGTTGAGGGTTTTTAGGTCTATTATTTTTCTGTGTTTTTCTGGTTTGATTGGTGTTGTTTCATCTGTTATTTCTTTGGCTACTAGGAGGTAATGGTTTTCTGGTGATGCTAGTCCGGTTTTGGCGGCTTTTTCCTCAACTTCTTTGAGTATTTTTTCGGCTTCGTTGTGCTTGATTCTGCTCCACTTTGTCTCTATGAATGTCGTTGATTTTCCCGGTTCTCTGATTATGGTGTCTATTTCGGTGTCTTTGTGCCACCATTTGCCTATTTGAACTGGTTTGGTTTCGATTAGTCCGTGCTGGTGCAGGAGTGGGGCTATTTCAGCTATTACGTCTTCGAAGACTCGTGAGAGGTAGATGTTGAAGGTTTCGAGTATGTGGTTGAGGGATTCTTCCACGTAACCGGTTTCCAGTAGTGTTCTTAGTTTGTAGGGGTAGGTGAACCAGAAGCGGAAGTAGTTGTCTTTGAACTGGAGCTTAACGGGCTTCCTGTAGCCCAGAGGTCTCACCCGCGTTAGTATTTCCAATTCTTCGAGGAGGTCTATGTACTTGACTATGCTTCGGGGGTCTACTTGGGCTACTGATGCCGCTTCGCTCTGTGAGGTTTTTCCCTCCGCTATGGAGGATAGTATGCTGAAGTATGTTCGGGGCTCCCTCACTTCTTGTCTTAGGATGTTTTGGGCTTCGTCGTAGAGGTAGTTTTCTGGAGTCACAATATTTCTCAGGTTTTCCTTGAAGCTCTTGGCGCCGCTTAGCTTTTCTAGGTAGGCGGGTGTTCCGCCAATGACGGCGTAGGTGTTTAGTAGGTCTTCTATGCTGTAGTTTGGGAAGAAGCCTTTTATCTGGGGGAAGCTGAGGGGCTTAAGTTTTAGGGTGGCGGTTCTTCTGCCGAAGAGGGGGCTTCTGTAGCCTAGGAGCTTCTCCTCGAAGAAGGACACTGCTGAGCCGCAGAGGATAAGTATAAGGTTTCTTTGGGAGAGTTCGGAGTCTATGAGTCTCTGTAGGCGGGATGGGAAGCTGGCGTCCACCTCAACCACGTACTGGAACTCGTCGACGACGATCAGAATCTTCTCACTGGTAGCATTTGTGACGCTCTCGGTTACCTCTATTATGTCGCCTGAAAATGGCAGGCCGAGGGAGCGTTTGGTGCTATCCGAGAACTCTTTGCAGAGAGCTTCATAGGGAGCCTGAGCGGCGACGTAGTAAACACCAGTTTTTTCCTTAGCGAACTCAGTGAGCAGTCGGGTTTTACCGACTCTCCTACGCCCAAAGACGAAAACAAGAGAGAACGCAGGTTTGCTCCATAAACTCTCAAGTTGCTGTAACTCTGCCTCCCTATCCACGAATATATTTCGTCTCAAAAGGTGACACCTCAAAATACGCTAAAATATGGAAGACAAATCAAAATAAACGTTTCGCTCGCTTGATGGTGGAGACTGTCAGGGCTTCCTTTGCAAGATTGAATAAAAAAATAAATGAATTAGAGGTTAAGAAAACTTTCAATCCTCGTTACTGAGGAACTGCTTTTGCAAATCGGTAAAGGACTTGAACAAAAAGTACTGGGCTGCTTTTTTATTCGCAAACCGTTAGAAGAAACATGTCTTCCATCCTAAAAATATATAAATTGCGAATGTAAATTTGTAGTAAAGTAATACATATTACTTCTTGTTAATCATAAGCGGCAGAAGGAGGGATGTTGTGAAAAAGAAATTTGAGAAAGTGTACCAGTTTAAAATTACTCTGAGGGATACCAAGCCGCCGATTTGGCGACGGATACAGGTTCCGGAAATCTACACGTTTTGGGACTTGCATGTCGCCATTCAGAACGCCATGGGCTGGTTTGACTGTCATCTTCACCTGTTTAAAATAGTTGACCCCAAAACGGGGGTGAATGTAGAGATTGGGATTCCAAGCGATTTACCTGGGGACAGGGAAACTCTTCCGGGATGGAAGCAGAGAATAGCAGATTATTTCTCTGATGAAAACAGGGTGGCGTATTACACATATGATTTTGGTGACAACTGGGAGCACATAGTGAAACTGGAAAAGATTCTTCCCGCGGACGAGGTCACCGGTTACCCGATATGCATTGCTGGAAAGCGGGCGTGTCCACCCGAGGACTGTGGAGGTGTCTGGGGGTATGAAGAGCTATTAGAAATTATCGAAAATCCCAATCATGAAGAGTACGAAGAAACATTGGAGTGGCTTGGCGGAGGATTCGACCCAGAACACTTTGACCGGGAAAAAGTCATATTTAGTGATCCAGACGAGCGCAGAAAATACTTATTCGGTAGATGACATGGGGAGATTCTGAATTACTCGAGCTTTCGTTGGCGTTTGGTGTTGCGGTTTTGTTTTGGAATATTCTATTTTTTGTGTGGATCCCATTCCGCTGGTTCTTTTGGCTCCAGTGTTGGCAGTAGCGGTGTACCTTGTGAGAACATTTACCCGGGACGCGTATCCTTCGGTGCTGTTCAGGAGATATTTTAAGGTTCCCACGAATCCTGCAAGCTTAACCTGTTTTCCAACCTATCTAGTGAGTTTGGAGGAGGTACTTGCGTATGTAAACATACTGTTCTATCCAGTCAGGCAGTTTCTGGGCGTGTAAGCAAAGGAGAAGGTTTAATAGATTAGTTTCTGATAAAAACATGGTGTTTGAGGCGGTTGTAATGTTCGAAGACGAGGATGTAAAATTCGACAGGATTACCATAGATCCAAATGTGATGGGGGGGCAGCCCTGTATTAGAGGACTTAGGATACCATTAGCTCTTATTATTCGTTTGGTTGCCAGTGGGAAAACTTTTAAAGAAATAGTTGAAGACTACCCCGAACTCGACGAAGAAGACGTAAAGCAGGCTTTGGAATACGCCGCTTGGGTCACTACAGAGAAGGTAATCCCGGTGAAGACATGAAGTTTCTTGTTGATGTGTCCATTTCTCCCAAAACTGTTGAATTCTTGAAGAAAAATGGCTACGAGGCAGTGAGGATAAGCGAACTGGGAATGGCAAAATCTAAGGACGAAGAAATATTCGATTACGCTATTGAAAAAGATATGATTCTAATCACCACAGACCTAGACTTCGGGGACATATTAGCCTACACGAAATCCAAAAACCCCTCAACTATAATACTTCGCCTGAAAAACCCCTCTTCCGAGTTCGTCAATCAAATGCTGCTATTAACGCTACCAAAAATAATGGAACCACTGAAAAAAGGAGCAATTATTGTAATCGAAGACAGGAGAATAAGAATAAGGGAGCTCCCTATAATTGGCAGAAAATAAGAATCCAAATTCTAAAAACTCATTTTACTATTGCTAAGAGAAAAATAGTTTTCGCTGATCCATAGACCACTATTTTTGGTCGCCTTCTTTAATTTTTTATTTTTTCATTTATTTTTTTGATTTTTTTCTTTTGCGTTTTTTCTGCGTGTGTGATTAGTGGAGCTGTTAATTCTTAGACTGTTCTGTGAAAAAATATTGTATAATTAATCGTTACATAGTTTTGTAGTGATGAGGATGGATAAGTACTCAACTATATCGGTTCCAACCGAAATCAAAAAAATTCTGGAGAAACTGCGTGAAAAATATCTAAAAGCTCTAATGGCGGAAAGTAGTCATGAATCCTCTTAAGGGAATGTATCTGCCGTCAGAGAGTGGGTGTGAGCTGAGAAGGGAGAGCTGGAAGACCGCTTAGAACACATAAGAGAGGGTGTGAGAGGTTTGGACCAGTTGCTCCTAGAAAAAGATGCGTGTAGCGTGGTTAACGATTTTATGCTTCTTAACGCAGGGTGAGGACTTATGACTCATATTGGAGGACTTTTTTGATCGTGAAAAATAGTAAACATTATATACTTAGTATACCATGTTGTCTGTTGGTGTTTTGGAGTGTATACCACAATAAAAATTCGAAAAGAGACTGCACGTAGGTTAGCCAAACTCGTTGGTAAACTAACTAGTGAGCGAGAAAGAAAAATTTCGTATGACGAGTTGATTAACTATCTGATCGATATTGCAGCTGAGGGGGAAGTTTCACCTAGGAAAAAGCAAAGGGAATTAAGTTATGCTACTAGAAAGCTACTGGAAATGATGGAATATCCAGTTACGGGGGCGGGGCCTGAGGATTTCAGAGAATATGATTACAGTGATGTTGAAGGGTAGAGATATGAATGTGATGATAGACACAGAAGTTTGGAGTTTCTCGCTAAAGGCTCCAATGAAAGAAAAATTTGATTCCGAGGAAAAATATAAAAAAGCTCTTGAAGCCCATGCGAAGGCAGCGACCACCATAAAGAATACCTTACTCAATGATACAGTTTATATGTCCTTGCATCAGATTTCAGAGTTATACCACGTGTTATCTTTTAGAGGGGTAAGGTTATCTTCGCAGGCTGTTAGAAACTATGTACAGAATATAATGGATTCTGAGGAAATAGTTAAGGTTGAAGTAACAAAGAAGGATTTGATAGAGGCTATGCAGCTTAGCGCACAGAGTGGAATTCACATATGGGATTTTCTATGCTTTGTTCCAGTGAAAAAGTACATCGATGTTGTGCACACCGCTGACGAACACTTTAAACATGATGTGTTTAAAAAATTTAACATAAAGGTAATTAATCCTCTCGACTTTTGGACACAACTATAGACGATTCTTCGCAATGCCTATAATAGACCTTAGGCGTAATTAATACTTCCGGATTTTTTTTCCGTTTTCAAGCGTCTTTTATCACAGTTTTTGCATTTTTCGGTAGGATTTCTGAAGGATTTTAAACTTTTTCGCACCATTTCTGAATAAAAAATAATTACGCCTAAGGTCTAATGAAAAACTAAAATACTTAACCAGAGAAGTAGAGTTTTCATCATAAAGTCGAAAAATAAAAGAAGGGAGGAAGGGGGACACAATTTGTTTAGGTTGCCTACTGTAAGTGAGGTGGTTTTGTAGCCTTTACACGCATTTTATGCTTGGAAATGGGATTTTTCTATGTCTAATTGCCTATTTGAGTATTAGCTGAAATAGTTTCTATGTATGCAATCTGCCTACATATGGTGAGTAATGTCTAGATAATTGTGCGAAAGGAGTGGCAGAGGTTTTGGATGCTGATAGTGTGAATCTTGGATTGGGTCTCTTTTTGGACGCGGGGGGGAAAGCTCTAATGTTGAGGTTTAAGGTTTAACCATTTTGGTTGATTGTCAAGTTTTAATCTTTAATTTTTGAGTCAGCAATAAGTTTCACTGAAAGTCTCTTGATTATCAGAGGGGGGTCAAGTAACTATCAGCTTTATCCGACCTCTGTCGTCCAGTTAATGGTTTTTCTAAGCACGTCTAGGCGTACCTTTTCTCGTACTAGCTCACTTATCTTCTTCCTCAGCTCTCTGGGAGACAGCTGGGGACGACTTTCACCACTAGATCTGTAAAACTCTAGTGAGCGTAGCTGTTTTATCTCGCTAATGATGTCGGTGATGAGTAGATTGGTTTCCATTAGGCTGCTTATCTCGGGATGATTGGGGATTTTTGTGGAGAGGTTGTACTTCATAAGTTTGATTTTTAAATTCCGAAGCTCTTTCCTCTTTTGGTTGATGTGCTCCGTTATGTCTTTGAAGCGTACCTCGGAGGGGTTCTCCTTTGATTCTATGAACTCTACGCTTCTGAGTTCTTCAAGGCTCTCAATCTCTCTAATGAGTCTGGCTCTTTCTTCCAGTAACTCACCTAACTTCATAACATATTCCTCACCCTAAAAATTGCGAAATCCTATCTTAAATTTGAAAAAGTTAATGTTTTAGATAGAAAATTATATAAATAACCATAAACCTTACATTTTTACTCCAAAAAAAGCAAAACCTCTCATTTAACAACTATAAACGACGCGTCAGCTTGTAACGTAAATGTTTTTTTCAAAGCTCCTCTTCCCTTTCTTGAGACATTTTTCCATTTTTGGTAGCAATACTGTTTAAATTATGAGGTAGATCTAGAACTCTCAAGGTTAACGTTACAAGCTGGCGTCTACCCGTCAATGAATCAAAAAGTCTGCAAAATCAATTCTGAAGCTTTTTTCTCGGGTTTCCCTTAAACCATATGAAAAGGGCAGTTTTTGTTTTAATTTGTTTGGCTGCTTTGATATCTTCTAATCCATCTTAGAGGTTATGACTCGGTGCAAGTAGGATTCTCTAAGCTTCACCCTGTCGAAGAATTTCGTCGTTTGACAGGTTTATTTCTGGTTCCGATTCTGGACTGTTTTCCAATTTTTCAAAAGTTACATATTATGGTGAAGTGTTTTGCCTTTTTGGTTTTTCCAGTATTTCATGCAGCAGCGTTTGAATTTTTTCCCTGAACCGCAGATGCAGGGTTCGTTTACCCCCGATTTTTATTTTTCATAGTTTACTTTGTAATAATGGATGAGGTTTTCGTGGTGGAAGTGGCTCCAGAGGTCTTTCCTCTCCTCAAATACTTCTGGACCACGATTGTAGAACTCTTCTAAATCTCTTAGGAATCGCTCCCTAGATTTCTCTTTGTCACGCTCTAAGAAGGGTTCGGGTTCAATTTTTTCTTCCACAATGGAGGCGACTACTTTCTGGTAGAGTTCCTTATGTTGGAGGGAAGCCATGTCCATTGCGGTGACTTGTAGAAGGGTTTACAACAGTAGGAAGATTTAATACTAAATAATACCATATATGGCTA
>NZ_JBRAKS010000181.1:0-8039 GCF_052745115.1 Candidatus Jordarchaeum sp. | reverse complement strand
GGTTAAACAAATGTCCAAGGAATTAGAAAAACTGGAAAAAATTCTAGGCAAAAATCGAGTCATCACAAACTCTACAATATTGAAGCTTTACTCTTCGGATAAGAGTAGTTTTGAATTGGGGAAAACACCTCTCTGTATTTTAATGCCTAAGAATACTATTGAAATTCAAAAAATTATAGAGTTTTCATCTAAATATCGGATACCATTAACTCCCAGTAGCTCAGGAATTCATTTCTATGGGAGAACTTTTCCCACAGATGGGGGAATTATAGTCGACCTTAGTGAAATGAATCGTATAATTAAATTCGATGATAGAAACAAGAACGCTACCATTGAGCCTGGTGTAACGTTTTCTCAACTTGAAAGTATTAAAGCGTACGGGCTAATGCCTTTATTTCCGTTTTGTGTTCCAGAAACAAAGTCGGTTTTAACTAGCTACCTTGAAAGGGAGCCATTACTTGTACCCAAACTTGAGTACTCTGAGCCCATACTTACCATGGAAGTAGTTTTACCGACAGGCGAAATTCTCCGCACCGGTTCAGCAGCCCTAAAACCTAGCAACTTTGCTGAGTATGTAGTACCTTTTGGACCGGGGTTAAACTGGAACCAGTTTTTTCAAGGAGCTCAGGGAACACTGGGAATAGTAACCAGTGCAACTATAAAAATAGAGCATATCCCTAAACTGGATAAAATCTACTTCTTATCTTCGAGTAATGTGGAAGACTTAATAGAACCCTTGTATGAGATTCAAAGATATTTACTGGGTTATGAGTGTTTGATACTCAATGATTTGAACCTAGCAATGATTCTTACCCGCAATAAATCAGATATTGAAAGACTAAGACAGAAATTTTCCCGATGGACACTTATTGTGTGCCTTTCGGGGGGAGTAAAACTTTCAGAAGAGAAGATGAAGCAGGAGGAAGAGGATTTCCTCGAAATAATTGAAGGATTCAAAACTAAACCATCAACCACGTTGGCGGGATTTGAAGAAAAGATTCTTCCAATACTTCGAGAATCCTACAAGGGTGAGTACTGGAAACTTAAGAGGGGAGGCGATTTTCAGGATATACTTTTTATTACCCGCTTAGGCAAGGTTTTCAATTTCGTTAGAGAGGTGGATGAAACATCATCTGAAATTGGTTATCCACCGGAGGAAATTAGTTGCTATATTCAGCCTCTGGTGAGGGGAGGTGCGTGTCACATGGAATTTACTCTCTTCTACGATTCCTCAAATGATAGGCGGAAACAAATAGTTAAGAAGACTTATGAGAAGCTCATAGAAAGCCTATTCGATATGGGGGCCTTTTTCTCCCGACCCTACGGTTCTTATCTATCCGATATCACTTATGGGAGAAATCCGGTATACACTCGGGTTCTGAAGGAGATTAAGGAGTTATTTGATCCTAGTAACATTATGAATCCTGAAAAACTCTGTTTCAAGGAAGGATGAAAATGCCTCTGGAAGACTGCGAAGAAACACTGGAACTCTGCTTTAGATGTTCACGATGCAAGTGGATCTGTGACTGGGATATTAAGAACGCTGAGTTCGCATACATTTGCCCCAGCCTTAAGAAATATCTTTTTGACGCGTATTCTGCCCAAGGCCGGATGGATATTGCCCGTGCCCTCTTAAGAGGAGAGCTGGACTATAGTGATAAACTCTTGGAAATAATATACACCTGCACACTGTGTGGGGGCTGTGAAATCACCTGTAAACGTAACCATGCGAAAATGGAGCCCTTAAAAGTACTCCATGAGTTGAGGTTCAAATGTGTGAGTGATGGAAAAGGTCCCATGGAGCAGCATAAAAAATTTGCTGAGAACATAGAGAAATTCCATAATCCCTATGGCGAACCTCACGAAGCAAGATTTGAATGGATGCCAAAAGGGGGAAAAGACAGCAGAGACGCGGAAGTTGGTTTATTCATTGGCTGCACTATTCCCT
Organism: Candidatus Jordarchaeum sp.; assembly: GCF_052745115.1. NCBI lineage: Archaea > Promethearchaeati > Candidatus Jordarchaeia > Candidatus Jordarchaeales > Candidatus Jordarchaeaceae > Candidatus Jordarchaeum > Candidatus Jordarchaeum sp. The sequence goes on along the minus strand of NZ_JBRAKS010000181.1, from coordinate 6,091 downwards.
ATAGGTTGCCAGAAGTGGCAAGGTCCGCAGCGGGGGTCTTAGAGACGCTTAACATAAAGTTTCGGGTTTTCCCTGAAGATGAGTTATGTTGTGGGGGAGTACTCTACCGAGTAGGTTTAGCTTCCAAAACTCGTGAGCTTATGGAGCACAACTTGAAAATGATAGAGGCTGCGGGAATAAAGAGATTATTGTTCGCTTGCCCCGGTTGCTACGAAACCTTCAAGTCAATATATCCCAAACTTGGGGGCAAACTCAACTTCGAGGCTCAGCACATGGTAGAGTTTCTATCAGAACTCTTGGATAATGACAAAATCCGGTTTGATGAGTCACATCAACAGGTCACATATCATGATCCATGCCATTTGGGCAGATTAATGGGTGTCTATGAGCAGCCAAGAAGAATTCTCAAGGCTATTCCCGGATTAAAATTGGTGGAGATGGATAGAAAAATGGACAACTCTTGGTGCTGTGGTGCCGGTGGGGGCGTCAAGGCCGCCTTCCAAGACTTCGCCATGTGGGCTGCCCGAGAACGATTAGAAGAGGCGAAGACCATAAACTCAGAATTACTATTAACTGCCTGTCCATTCTGTGAATTAAATCTAAAAGACTCTGCAGAAGAATGCGGGAAATACCCCCAAGTAAAAGACATCCTCGAACTAGTATATGAAAAAATAAAATCCTAAATAACCAATTTCTCCTCTTCTAGGCTAAAAAATATAAAAGATTCGGTGTATAGATTCTTAGAGAGGCTAGAAGATTTGAGTGAAGAGCATACTAGCTACGGAATCTATTCGCCGGCTGTTCTCGGTATTCTTATTTTTGCGATTATAGTGTGTTTTTTTCTCTACATTTTACTCAATGTGCCAATTGTAAGAACTATTATAACATTAATGGTTATCGCACTGGCGATTACCATCGGACTATTATTTTTTAAAAGTAGCACCCCCTTAAGGGTTAAGCGAAGTAAACTGCTTGTAGAGTTTGCAGAACCAAAAGAAAATTCTCTAATGCTCGATGTGGGGACGGGAAGAGGCTTAGTGGCGATATCACTGGCTAAAGCATGCAAAAACTGCAAAGTTATTGGAATTGACACATGGTCTCCCACTACTTTGTCGGGGGTTTCTGGAAACACTATGGAAAACGCGATTAAAAACGCGAAAGTTGAAAAAGTGTCTAAAAGAGTCAAATTCCAAGAAGCAGACGCCCGGAAACTTCCATTTGCGAACAACACCTTTGACTTGGTTGCCTGCCACGAGGTTTTGGACACTCTTATAGTGGGAAGAGACGAGGTACTATCGGAAATATACCGTGTTCTGAAAAAGGGGGGAAAATTCGTTTTTTCCACCGCAGTAGCAAAATATTATCTGGTGTGGAAATTATCCAAGTTGGGTTTCAAGAAATTTCAATTCCTGAAACTCGGCTTAAGGGAGGGACCCGCCGCCTTCGTTCTCTGCAGAAAATAAATTAACCTCCATTAAGGGTTGCACTAAATATAAACTTGTAAAAATGTTTTTTCCACTGTATTTAAGATATTTATTATCCAAATGATGAATGGAAGTGAGCTTGATGGGAAAGACCTGCGGAGAATGTTTAAATGGACTAAACAGGAGACCGGACGGATTAAACATATCCTCAAGCTACCTGTGGTGTTTGTTATCACAGAGATAACAAATAGAGAAATGGGACACGTAGCCACTGGAAACCGTGTTAATAATATTCTTGGTAAAATCTCTCACTAATTACTAGGATAATCTTTAAATCTAATTCGGAAAAGCGTTTCACACGGAAAAATCCAAATAACCTTTTTTTTGTTTTTAGCTTGGAAAAAATGAATTCAAACGAGAGGTATTCTGCTTTCAACTTTTATCCTTTTATCAAATAGATATTCTCCGTTCAAATAGTCATGAAAGCTTTTCAAATAATTATGTATTCGGTTGAGGCTAAAGCAATTATAATCTGGTAACCATTTTTCAAATATTTTTTTGAGAAAAAAGGATATAATTTAAAAATCTGTTTCAGGGAAGCGTATTAGTCTCAAAAAATTTCTAGCGAATTTTGAATCCTCCAACGATTTGCTTTTTAGAACTTGTTTCTCAACCCGATCTAAGGCTATGCGAAAGGTTTCCACAGGCCCCCAACCCTCGGCAGAGCTGGAAAAAGAGCCCTTCACTGTTCTTAAATTTATGCGGCAGTAAACTAATGGATCTCCCTTAAAATTTGTGCCGTGAGTTTTAATATGCGTGAAAAGTGTGCCAAGCTCTAGAGCTGTCTCATACCTTTTTCTGAACGAGTCGAAATCTTTCATCATTAGGTCTCTTTGAGCTTCATCTATATTGAGGTCTTTGACTGAAAACTGAACAGTAAGCATGGGCTTTTCCATTTCTGGTTCTGCTACTGGCTCCAGAAAATCTCTCTTTACAACAATGCCTACAATTTTTCCTTTTTTGAGAATTACTAATGAGGAAACGCCAAAATCGTGCATTTTCTTCTCAGCATCTCTCAAACTGGTTTCAGGTGATACAGAAATTAAGGGTTTTGACATAATATTTTTCACGGGAGCACCTAGGAGATCGATTTTCTCTCCTATTCTCTCACCCACCTTTTGACGCTTTGTGGGTTGAAAAAAATTGTCAATTATGTCCTGTATACTCACCATTCCAACGGGCTTCCCTTTCTTAACCACGGGCGCGTGGGAGATGTCCTGGGTTCTAAATAAGCTTAGCACATTCCCTACAGAATCATCATCTTCGACAACAAAAGGTTTTTCAGTCATTATTTCCTCAATTTTGATGTTACCCCATTCGGTCATCACAGCCCCATGAATAATATCCTCATCGGTTACAACGCCTACCAGTTTATCACCGTTGAAGACTGGAAGTTCTCGAATACTACTCTCTATCATCAAACTAGCAGCCTTACCAACAGATTCTTCTTCCCTAACCACGGGGGCTGGGCGCATCAAGGTTTCAACTTTGGTTGCAGAGGGATCAAGCTTCTTCGATCTCATTATCCATCGTCGAGCTAATACCCCCTCATAATTGCCTTCTTTATCCACAACGGCTAAAACCGGGGGCATTTTTGCTTTAAACATCGAGAGACAGTAGGAAAGTGTGTCATCCTTACTCACGCTCAAAAAATTCTTTGAATAAACGTCTTTAACCTTAATATCTAACTTCATATTTCATCTCCTCCATATTTTTATTTACGCGGTAAAGTGGTATTTATTATGAAATAAGCCAGTACCAACTGCCACGCCTCCACTTTCCCCGTAATTGGTGATATAGGTTTGTTCATTTTCGCCTCTGAAAGTAGTATTTAAAGGGATTATTTTCCGATTCAGAACCCCAAAGTAAGGGTTAGAATCCGGCGAATCCACATCACCTCAGTAATTCTTCAGTAGAAGCCATTAAATAATTTTTCTAGCTTTCACACTCAGAGTCAAACAGTAAACACCCTTCTTGTCAAGTGGATCTTTCCAAAATATTTGAAGCCGCATCCAAACTAGGAATTTATATGGAAATAAGAGTGTTTTCCCCTCATTTAGACCTTCGGACACAAATTGTCTGGAAGGCAAAGATTTTGGAATAAGATACTCAATAAGATGCGATTCTCATGGCAAGAATCATTTATGATACATAGAGCTAGATGTCGCCACCACTAAGCGATAAATTCGCAAAAAACTTTATTTAGGTTTTTCTCCGTCTATTTTAATATTTTTAAATTTTTTCAGCGCTTTTCCTTAATTTTTAAGGTTTTTATGATTTTAAAGAAAAGTGTCTAAGTACATGAAAAAAGTGTTAAAAAGGTCTTGAAAATGCAGATTTTGAGAAACTATTGTCAGACGAGAATGGCTTGAGAAAAAGAAGAATATTATAAATTCGCTTTTTTACAAAGAATTGAGGACGCTATTAGAATTATACTAAAGAAATTCGTGATTATAATAGAGAATGTAAATCCAGATTTAAATTCTGTTTTAGTGCTAAATTACGAAATAAATAAATTAAACTGACTGTATTTATTAAAAATAATGGCACTAATTATATTAGGAGGTTTATAATATGCGTGCATCTTTGTTGGAGGGAAAAGAGGTCATTGCACCTGATGCCAGAATAATAGGACATGTTTCTGGAATTGATGTCGATTTTTCTGAATGGAAGGTGACTCATTTACGGGTAGATTTGTCTAATGAGCTAGTCGAGACCTTTGGTTACAAGAAACCTTTTTTTGGACGTTTAGAAATTTTAATTCCGGTGGAGGCTATCTCTAATACGGCTGATGTCGTTACACTTAATAAAACAGTTGAAGAGCTTAAGGACATCATAGAAAAAACTAAATGAACACCACTATGAACTCCAAAAGTTATAATATAACTAAAATATAATTCAAATTCTTATAATTAAACGTGAAACTATTACAAAAGAACTAGTAATTCTGATTCTTACATTTTAATTTCAATTCTTCTTGTCTTTAGAAATATCAAAATTTCTACGTATTACCTGCCCTGATCGAATAACGAATAATAGGGCTCCAAAACCTGAAAGAAGGTCTACTTAGGCTTTTTTTGCGAACGTTAACATTAAGGAAAAATGACCTGAAATAAACTCTTTTTTCGGAAAAGAGAGCGTATAACACCAAACCAGCCTTCATGAGATAAATACACCCCAAAATCTTTCAGATTATATAATTAAGAACTCTGCACTGCATTGTATTTTATTAAATAAAAAAGGAAGGTGGAAAATTTATATATAATAAAATTTATTTGTCAATGTCCACCTTTTTTAAGAGTGGGTTATAATGCGATAAACGGTTTGGTGATATGTTTTATGGTTGAAGCCGATATTTATGAGAAGCTGAGAAAAATTATGAATGCGGGAACCGCCATTAAACTTCCCAAGCACAAAGCAGTCAATGAGATGCTCAGAGGTATTTTTAGTGAAGAAGAAGCTACACTACTTACTGTTTTCGAGAAATCCCAGCAACCTCTAAGCTCGGAAAAAATAGCGCAGCTATCAGGCGTCTCGGAGGAAAAAGTAAAAAAAATTTTCGACGACATGGCTTATAAAGGTAAAGTGATTAAGGCAGGTAACTTTTATGTATTGATGCCCTTTGTTCCCGGACTTTTTGAGGTCTACTTCACCCATAATAGGGATGATCCCGATAGATTGAAGAGGGCGGCAAAAGCGTACCGCGAACTATTCTACTCCGGGCACCCCTTCGAGCTAAGCGCAGGAAGCTATCCCCTCTACCGTGTTATACCGGCTGCGGATCCAACAAAGAAAACAATCGAAATAAACAAATCGTTAGAAGTAAAGCACCAAGTTTTACCATACGAAGTTCTAAGAGAGTATCTGTCTAAGGCTAATCTTTTTGCCGTGGTTCCCTGCAGCTGTAGAAATGCGGCTAAATATGCCGGTGAACCTTGTAAACGCACTGACGAAAACTTCTGCGTAACCAGTGGATTCCTAGCCCAGAGCGTCATAGACCAAGGGGTGGGACGCCAAGTCACTCTGGATGAGCTTATGGAGGTTATGAGGAAGGCTGAGGAGGCGGGACTAGTACACGAGACTATAAACATTCAGGATACCTCGGTGTTTATCTGTAACTGCTGTCCCTGCTGCTGTGGCTTCCTTAAATCAGTTAAGGAATTCCAAAACTATGATGCCATAACAAAATCCAATTTTGTTCCAGTGACTAATAACGACCTATGTACAAAATGTGAAAAATGTATAGAAATATGTCCCATGGACGCCAGGTACCACCACTGGCCTCATTCAGACGACTTATCGGACGACTATATAGTTCTGAGAGAGGACCTCTGCATAGGTTGCGGTGTATGTGCCTCTAATTGTCCTAGTGAAGCCATAACCCTTGAAAAGGTCAGAAATGTGGTACCTGTTAAAGGTCAAGCTGAAATGGAGCAAAAATTCAGAGAAGAAAGAGTTCACTAATAGGTAATTTTTCTATAATTTTTCGAAAATACGGTTATGGGCAGTTTTATGCCTATTTTTCTTTAAATATTATTTTAATAGTTTTTATACATTTTTTATGATTACATAATATTTTTAAGTAAGAGTACTCATCTTTTATAATC
>NZ_JBRAKS010000180.1:0-8111 GCF_052745115.1 Candidatus Jordarchaeum sp. | reverse complement strand
ATGATAAAAAATTAGAGAGCAAAAATTACCCACGATAATTGTGGGTAATGCATAGCTAAACGGATAGGGCGATCTAATTTCAGTTGACCTCGCCACCGAGTACGAGGCCTGTGAGAGAGGGCAGCAATTTTCCCCTCACAGGTCTTAAGAAATTCCTAAACTCCAAGAGGCAAAGCATCAGAGGAACAATTATTTGGGCAGAGCCACTTCAACTACGGGTTAATCGTAAAAGCAGTTTAGAAAAAAGCCAGAACTATAGGAAAGAAGAAACATAACAGCGGGGATGAGAAACCATCCAAAAAAGAAACTCACACTATCAAATGCTGATTCTCGGTTGTCGCTCAAATAAGACATAAGACATAAATATCATTTGTAATAACGGCACTTCGCCCTTCAAAAATATTTCAGGAAGTGAAGACATTATGGCATTATCGATCAAAACAGAATTGTGTGATTTATTAGGTATTAAATATCCCATCATACAAGCTGGAATGGGACCGTACTGCACGGTTAACTTAGCTGCGGCGGTTTCAAATGCCGGCGCGTTGGGAACCGTGAGTATACCTGGAATGACTGTGGGTCCAGAAGTTGCGACTAAGAAAATTAGAGAGTATATACACACTGTTAAAAAGAACACAAAAAACAATTTTGCGGTTAACACCCCAGTTGGAGAGAATGTGCCAGAAGTTATGCTAAAAACAACGGACGCCTATGTGAGCACCGTGATTGAGGAAAGAGAAAATGACCGCGAATTAAGAAAAAGAATGGTGCTTTACATTACCTCGGCTGGAAATCCCGTTCGGTATCACAAGAGGATTAAGGACTCAGGTATGCTACACTTTCATGTGACTCCATCTGCGTACCACGCCAAAAAAATGGAGAAAATGGGATTGGACGGTGTTATCGCTTCGGGATACGAGGCAGGAGGTCACACTCACCGAGCCGACAGGATAGTCCACACTTTTGTTCTAATTCCCTCTGTTACAGACGCAGTCAAGATACCCGTTGTCGCTGCTGGTGGGATGTGCGATGCAAAGACTCTAGTAGCTGCTTTGGCCTTGGGGGCACAGGGGATCCAGATGGGAACACGTTTTCTCGTGACTAAAGAATCTGATTTTCATTCAAACTACAAACAGTTTATAGTTGATGCTGGAGAATGGAGTGATATGGTTGGGACGGGAGTCTATGGGCCGGCACGCTGTCTAAGAAACAAGGGAGCAATAGAGATTTTGAAGCTAGAGACTGAAGGCACTCTTTCCGAAGAGGAATTAACAAAACTCAAGGACGAGAAACTCTGGGCCTCAGAACGAGACGGTGATGTTGTAAATGGATTGATTGGGGCAGGTCAAGTGGCTTCTAGAATAGATAGCATGCTCTCCGTCAGAGACGTCATTGAAAGCATTATGCATGGAGCTACGGATATTATTAAAAAATTAAACGGTGAGTTAAGATAAAACGAATAATTTATCCTCCTTCTCATAATCTTAACAGAGGTGCTTAAAATGAGTATTATAGAACTCTACACAGAAGAGGAAGTTAAGTTTAGGGAAGAAGTTAGAGAATGGGTTCACAAAAACATAGAGCCGATCGCGGATCAGGTGGAAAAAACTGATAGGTACCCGCGTGAGGTTTTTCATGAATTAGGCAAAAGAGGTTACATAGGGTCCCTCTTCCCACCAGAATATGGAGGAACTGGAAAGGGCTTAGTTTACGATACGATTATCGGTGAAGAATTGGGTAAAGTATGCGCTAGCATCGATATGTCTCGCAACGGCCACATCCTTTCTAATATTCCATTAATCAGGTTTGGAAGTCATGAGCTTAATTCAAAGTATTTGAGATCTATGGCTAGAGGCGAGAAGATAGGCGCCCTTTGTATAACTGAAAAAAATGTGGGTTCTGACGCCGCGGGCATGGAGACCACAGCAAAAAAAGATGGCAACTTTTACAATATAAACGGCGAGAAGAGGTTTATAACCAATGGGAGCCAAGCGGACTATCTCACGGTATTCGCTATTACGGACCCATCTGTACATGCTCATATAGGTATGAGCACATTCATAGTGGAGGCGGATACACCTGGAGTTGAGGTTATTGAGGATTTTGAACTAATGGGAATGCGTGGATGCAGAAATTCACACCTAAAATTTACCAATGTAAAGGTTCCGAAGGAAAATCTAGTTGGAAAAGAGAATCATGGCTTCATTCAACTTATGGACGAGCTTGACACCGAAAGAATAGTCGTTACTGCTGCTTGCCTGGGAACGGCGGAGAGAGCCTTAGAGATAGCAGCGGGGTACTCAGCAGAGAGGGTGCAGTTCGGCAAACCCATCAAAAATTTTGAGGGTGTTAACTTCAAGATCGCAGATATGGCTGTAAAGATACATGCAAGTCGATTGATGCTTCTTCGAACAGCTAGGATGATAGACAGAGGTATACGGGTTAGCAAAGAATCTGCCATGACCAAACTATACTTATCGGAAGCAGCGTTTGAAGTATCAAATATGGCCCTTCAAATACTGGGAGGTATAGGTTATACCAAAAAATACCCATTAGAACGCTTTGTCAGAGACCTAAGAATAGCTATGATTGGTGCTGGATCAAGTGAAATAATGCGCTTCCTCATTCAAAGAGAAGTGTACAAAGAACTTCTAGAGAAATCATAAATCCTAGACTTTAGTAACCCTATACTTTTTTAGCTACACACTAAATTCAAGTCTATGAGGCGTTACTCTACCTGGCTTTATTTTTCTAGTTTGCAAACCTTACGTTAATCTGCAATGTCCCCCTTCTGGTTAACCTCCTCAGTCTTATGTCAAAAAATTTGACATTATCCCGTAAGTGTGTAGAAACCACAATTCGACAAAAACACTCCAACTGTTTTTCTTTAACTCGCCATTCGAATTCTAGGGGTATGCTGAATTGCCCGGTCTCACCTCAAAGCTATGCATTACCCATAAGTGCTACGAGTAATTGCTTTCCTCTAATTTTATGCAAGATACGCATATTTTCTTGTTCCCACGATAAAAAATATTACGTATATGATAAAAAATTAGAGAGCAAAAATTACCCATAATAATTGTGGGTAATGCATAGCACCTCAAAGAGGGGTTTTTATGAACTTTTTCCGATTTAAAGCCTAGGAAATGAGGATGATCTACCGACTTTATATCACCACTTAATAGTACTCATAAAACTTTTAAAAGAAAGAGTAGCTTGGTAACCGTTCATCAAAAATAAATTATACCAGAATGCGTGTTTCGAGATCTATTTAACAGAATTTTTGAGGTATGGTAATGTCTGGAAAAGTCTATTCCGAATGGGAAATTGCGCCTAGGGAGCGCCTGAGAAAGCTTCAAGAAAAAAAGATGCTGAAAATAGTTGAATATGCTTATGAAAGGTCACCCTTCTATAAGAAAAAATTTGATGAGGCTGGAATCAAACCAGGTGACATTACTTCCCTAGAAGACTTTTACAAGAAGATTCCCTATACAAGTAAAAACGAGCTTGTTAAAAGTCAAAGAAACAACCCACCCTATGGAGATTTTCTAACAGTGCCAAAGGAAAAGATTCGACTACTGTTTATTTCACCAGGACCAATTTTCGAGCCCTACACCGGAGAAGACATAAAAATAATCCGTAAAAACCTTGCAAAAACCATGTACACAGCTGGAGCCACAGAAAAAGACATCTGTCAAGTCACCTTATCTTATCACTTTATGCCTGCAGGACTATTTATACACTGGGCTGCTGAAGAAGCCGGTTGCACGGTCATACCAGCTGGAACTGGGGAGAGTAGAATGCAAGTAGATTTTATGAAAAAGGCAGGAACGACCATATATGCTGGCACCCCAACCTTTCTCAAAAGACTGGGCGAAGAAGCGGTGAAAATGAACATTAATCCCAAGAAGGATCTAAAACTTAGAATAGGTTTATGCGGAGCAGAACCCTTACCTATGCCGCTTAGAAAGGATCTGGAAGAAACCTTTGGAATTGAACTCTTCGACGCTTACGGAGTTGCGGAGCTTGGAGTGATGTCACGAGAATGTGAATACCACAATGGTATGCATCTTAATGAAGAGTTATTTCTTGTAGAGATGATTGATCCTAAAACTCTAGAAAAAGTGGCGCCAGGTGAAGAAGGAGAAATCGTTGCAACAACGCTTGAGAGAGAGGCTATGCCGCTCATAAGATATAGAACCGGTGATGCGTCGGCAATGACTGAAGAGACATGTGTGTGCGGTCGAACTGAGGCGCGAATACTGGGTATCCGCGGTAGAGTGGATATGTTAACCAAAGTTAAAGGGGTCTTTATACATCCGAAACAGGCCCAAGAGGTTGTAGAAAAGTTCCCTGAACTGGGAAGACTGCAGATAATTGTGGAAAGGCCGGAGGACTATGACCAGATGATAATCTATGTGGAGTGTAAGGAATCTTCGAAATTTGCGGAGTGGGAGAACAAACTCAAAACAGAGTTTAAACAAGCTCTTCGCATAAAAACTGATGTTAAAATGGTAAATCCTGGTGAGATTCCTGTCGACGCTAGGATTCTGGAGGATCGAAGAAAACATTACACACTATAAATTTAGCGCAAAAAACTGGGGTGTACTTTTAAGTAATTGTCTAGGTAAACGATTTCTTTCAATGGTTTTTTAGATATTTTGGATGGAATTCGGTTAGGGTAACCCAGGGCGATAATAGATAACAACCTGACATCTTCAGGTATTTCGAGGATTTTTTTAACTTTTTCTTCAGCAAACATAGCACTTGAAGTCCAGCAGGTTGCTAGACCTTTAGAAACTGCGGATAGTAGAATGTTCTCAATCGCTGCACCGATGCTCAGAACAAACCAGATGAAGGTAAGATCTTTGTACTTGTCGTACTCTTCTCCAAAGGATTTTATTACAGGTCTTGGGTCTTTCATGCAGACAGCTATTAGTACAGGAGCATTATGAAGGGGATAGTATCCCGCACCTTTAATGAGGGCTTCTGCAGGTACTTGAAATCCAACCGCCTTACTGACCATCGGAGCCAAAAATTCTGTAACAAATTTTTTTAGTGTCTCGTCTTTGACTGCGGTTTCAAGTGTCTCAATAATCCGGTTTCTGATTTCCGAATCTCTAATGATGATGAATTCCCAAGGCTGGGAATTCTCTGCTGACGGCGCTTTTCTTGCCATGTCTAAAAATTGAAGAATAGTTTTGTCAGATACATCATCGCTTTTAAATTTCCTAATACTCTGCCTTGTCTCAATGGCTTCAAACACATCCATGCGTCATTCCTCCAAAATCCTTTTCTGATTGCATTTATATCTCTTTTCGTAACTGGGCTTTTTTATGCGTATAATCAAGAAAGCGAATTATTGGGCATCTGCGTCGAAGCCACATACCATGATTCAAAAATCAACGGAGTGATGAGAGTAGTTCCTAAGGGGGAGGCTGATATTCCAGTTAGATAGTTGGTTTAGAGTGTCTTTGAGCTTTCTCCAGAACACCATAAAATGGTTTTGACTCTCAAATATAATGTACCAAAAAGGGGGAGAAGATGGCAAAGGTTTAAATACAACATATATAATTTGCCCACAAGAAAATTTTTGGAGAAAGGTGAAATTTTTGTCATTTTATAACCCTCGAATTGAGACTATGGCAAGAAACGAACTTAAAGCTCTTCAGCTAAAGAAGTTGAGAGCACAGCTTAAGCATGTCTATGAAAATTCTTTGCTTCACCGTGAAAAGTTCAAGGGAGCAAAGATAAATCCAGAAGGCGTAAAGACGCTCGACGACCTCAAAAAGATACCTCTGATTACAAGACAAGAATTACAAGAATGGGTAACGAAAACAAATGATACCTTCGGAGGGAGACTCTGCGTCCCGGGAGAAAGGGTAGTACAAATATTTGGGCCTCCTGAATTGTTCATAACTGGTGAACCAATCATTACTGGACTTACGGTGTACGATCATAATATCATTGCTGAACAGTTAGCAAGATATTACAAGATGCTGGGATTAAAAAAACAAGATATTCTTCAAATAGCTTCTCAAGCTTGGGAGTACTTATCAACATCACTTTCTTACCCGTTTAGCATGTTTGTTGGAAACTCTGCAGATCGATTACTAGATTTTCAAATCATATATCAACTTGACTTAGGCCCAGAGGCTTCTAGAACATATGCTACAGCTAAATACTTCAAGCCTAAAAAGGCGCTGTTCACAACGACCCATGTAGACTCCCTTGGATTAACATCACTAGCGGAAAAGTGGTCAGTGAAGGATATCGGATATGAGCATATAATATTTCGTGGCTACACAACCGCCTTAACCGCTCAGCAAAAGAAAAAATACCAAGAGGATTGGGGGGCCAAAATAAACAATATGCTAGACATATCGGACAATCTATTCTTTGCAGCTGATTGTGAGGAGTATAACGGTCTTCACATTTGGGAAGACTTGTTTGTGGTGGAAGCAGTGGACCCCAAAACGAAGGAGTCGGTTGGAGCAGGTGAAAGCGGAAAGCTAGTCATCTCCAATCTCTTTGCAGAGGCTGTCCCAATAATCAGATATTTGACAAATATTGACATCACGCTGGACGAAGATGAATGCACCTGTGCTAGAACACACGTCAGATTATTTACAACTAATTACAAATAAAGTGGAGGTTGATGAGAGATGAATATAACCGAATACTGGAATCCAATTGTTGAGACCATGCCGATGGAAGATTTAAAGGAGCTGCAGCTCAAAAAAATTAAGAATCAAATTCGGTACTGCTATAGGAACTCGTCTTACACGCGTAAAAGATTCGAAGAAAAAGGTTTAACTCCTGAAGAAATTAAAACTTGGGACGATTTCAGAAAAATACCTGTTTTTAGAAAACAGGATGTTAGAGACGAACGTGAAAAAACAGGCGACCCCTTCGGAGGATTACTAAACGTAAGCCTTCCGGAACTTATACAAATATGGTCGTCGACGGGAACCAGTGGAGTTCCAACTTTTTCATGCTACACAGATCACGATTTCATGGATCAAATCGATAATTTGACTCGAACCAGTTGGATGCAGGGTGGGAGACCAGGCATGAAGGTCATGGTGCCAGGAGTGGGTTTCCACTGGTACTGCGCGGCTCTTCAATCAGCATACATGAGAATAGGTTGTGTAACGTGGCCCGAAATGATACATCCCGCTCTATCTGCTAGGAAAATACCTTTATTCAGACGGATCAGGCCTGATATTCTTGGAACCGACGGATACGATGTACTAGCCATGATAACCGATGAAGCGAGAAAGCAGGGATACGATCCAAAGGAGGTTTTCTCGTCAATTAAAGTCGCAATTTCGGTTGGAGAACCATTAACGCCAAAAGTGGCAGGAAAAATAGAGGCGGATTGGGGTAACGTAAGAGTATTCAGCAGAAGTCAAGTGGGTGAGAGCATGACTATGGTAGCTGATTGCCCAGAGATGCAGAAAAAGTTGTTCGAAACAGGAAAGGTATGGGGCCATATTTGGGACGACATAGTCTGCGGTGAATTCATAGATCCCGAAACTGAGGAATTAGTTAGCGAAGGAGAAAGAGGTGAGTACGTAATTACTAACTTAAACTCAAGGGCGATGGCGTTTATAAGGTTTGGATCAGAAGACTTGGCTGAGTACACTAGAGAAGTATGCGATTGTGGAAGGACCAGCTCCAGGCTATTCATTCTTTCTCGAACAGGCTGGAGACTTCGAATTGGGGGCAAAATAATCGTACCTCTTGACATAATTCAAATATTTGAGGAGTTTCCTGAGACTGAAAAAGCAGGGCTCACATTACTTCGGTACGCCAAGGATATGCCTACGCTCAAAATAAGAGCGGCATATGATGAAAATATTACAAAGGATCCCGAGGAACTAAAAGGAAGAATTATAAAGAAAATAAAAGAAGAGCTGGGAGTTAATAGTGAAATAGAATGGGTGCCATACGACAAGTTACCATTTATTTACCACAAAATAAATAGGGTTTTAGATCTTAAAAAAGAAAAATAAGAGCATAAAGAGGAGTGTACTGTTAATCTTTTTGTAAGATCCATATATTCAGACGAAACTCCTATATGGGTATTTGTTGATATATAACTTATG
>NZ_JBRAKS010000179.1:0-8127 GCF_052745115.1 Candidatus Jordarchaeum sp. | reverse complement strand
AAAAAACAACTCTATTTTATATCAGATACTTTTCTATAGAAATATTTTTTATAGCTTGATTTGAACCAGTCAATTTTGATTTTTCTTTTAGTTAAATCAAGTAAATTATTTCAATGCACCTGCTGTAAGACCCTTTATAAATTGGTTTTGCAGGATGAAAAATATTGCAATAACAGGTGTAATTGAGATTATAACACCTGCACCTATGAGCTCCCATGGGGCAGAATACTGGCCAACAAAAACAGACATGCCCAGAGGTAATGTGTACAGGGATATATCATGAAGGAAAATTACCGCGAGTAAAAACTCATTCCAGTTAGTCATGAAGGTAAATATAGTGACAGTTACCAGTGCAGGTTTTATGATGGGGAGCAATATCCTCAAAAAGATACTAAACTCACCACAACCATCGATCCTTGCCGCATCAAGAATGTCGTTGTCTATGTTCTGAATATAGGATTTAAAGATGAATGTGGCTATGGGTAAACCAAAGACTATGTATGGTACGATGAGGGATGGATAGCTGTTATAGAGGCCCATTCTTTTCATAAAGACAAAGAGAGGGATGACAACGGCCACAGGAGGTATCATGATTCCTGAAAGGATAAGGTGAAAGAAGAGGTTTGACCCTTTGAGTCTGAATTTGGAGAAACCATAACCTGCCAGGGCAGAGATAAAGACTGTAATTGCTACTGATATGAGAGTTATAATTATACTGTTCTTGAAGAGTGATGTGAAATCGAACTTTATCCATGCATCGATGTAGTTTTTAAATCTTACATGGCGTGGTAAAAGTATGGCGGTAAATACCTCCTTCTGGGTTCTAATTGAAAGTGAGAGTACCCATACAAAGGGAAAAAGGGTTATGATCAACCCGATGAAAATAAGAATCCAGATTATTTTTCTTCCGGTTGCTTCTTTCATGAAAATACCATCAGAATATTGGATTTCATCTATGCCCCTTCTTCTCGCATGATTCTTGTTCTCATATAGGCAAAGGCCAGAGATAAAATAAGGATTATCACAGCGATAACCGAAGCATAACCCATCTTGTTAAACCAGAAAGCCACCTCATAGAGATGGGTTGCAAGTACTTCGGTGTTGTGATTTGGACCTCCCTTTGTCATCACATAGACGATGTCAAAAATTCTTACTCCCCCAATCAGATTCAGAAGTACAACCATCGTAGCAATGCCTTTTAAAAGTGGAATTGTTATATACCTCAATAGCTCCCATCTATTAGCCCCATCGATCATTGCAGCTTCGTAGAGTTCATCTGGAATCTGTTGAAGGCCAGTCAGATACAGTACCATATCGTAGCCGACCCACTGCCATACTGTAGCCCCTATGATTGAAAGGAGGGCAATCCGTTTGTCGCCCAGCCAGAATATTGGGGTTTTTATTGCCCCAATTCTTTCAAGTATCTGGTTCAAAGCTCCAAACGGATCGAGTATCCTTGACCACATAACCCCTACTATAACGGGTGAGAGCAACACAGGGATAAAGATCAATGTTCTAACGATCTTCACCAGTCTCGTGCTTCTGTTAAGAAAAAGAGCAAGAGCCAATCCGAACAGGTTAAGGAAAAAGGTTGTGCCGATCACAAAGAAAAGTGTGTTCCGGAGAGCCTTCCAGAAAATCCAGTCCGGTAAAAGGAGTTTGAAATTGTCAAGTCCTACAAAATTGATCTTTTTTAGATCGAATCCGGCCCATTCCGTAAGGCTAAGGTAAACCGTATGCAGAAGCGGATAAACCAGAAAAGCTATAAATAGTATGAAAGCTGGTAATATAAACAGATATCCACTTAATTTTTTTCTTTTCATCTCTGGGGGATTCCTGAATCAGACCTCGCCAATGAAGACGAGGTCTGATTTTTCCATTTTATCTTCTCTATTTCGGTCTGGTTTCCACAGGCTTATATTACCTATCTTTTCAGGGTAGCGGCAACCCGATCGAGAGCCGCTACAAAGTCAGCAGCACTTAACTCTCCTGTGAGAAGACCCTGAACACCTGACATCACCTGGCTATGGAGCTCGGGTGTGAACACGAACCTGGTCTGGGCAATTGCCTGAGCTTTTATCATGTCAGCAAGGATTTCCCTCTCTGCTTTGATCTCAACTTTGTAGGGAGGTATCATAAAGTGATCTACAAGGATCTTTGCCGAGGTTTGATCAGTTGCCATCCGATAAAAGTCAAGAATCAAATCCTGGTTCTTTGCATTTTTAAGAATACCCCAGTTAGTTGCGACGCCTCCAGTAGAATAAGAATTCTGAACTTTAGAGATTTTGGGGAATGGGAAAAGACCATATTCAACATCTTCTGGAAATTGGGTATCAAATCCCCCCACAATCCATGAACCTGCTGGATAGAACATGGCAGCCTTCTGCTGGGTAAATAGCTGAACTGCCCCTGTGAAATAGTCGAGTGATGCTGTACCAGGTGGAAAAACACCGTTTTCGTTCATCCTGATTATCTGAAGTGCAGCATCGATAAACTCAGGTCTGTTCCATGATATCTGTCCAAAATCTGCCTTTCTGAGCAGGGTATGTGAACCGTCTGTGTAGGCAACCATCTGGAAGTAGAGGTCACCTGCAGGCCATCCATCCTTCGCACCCAATGCTATACCAAGATAGCCATTGTTTTTTAAAACCTTGCAAATGGCTATTAAATCGTCGATTGTTTCAGGAATTGTTAAGTTAAGCTTTTTGAATATGTTTTTGTTGTAAAAGACTGTCAGATTGTTCACATCCAGGGGGATGCTGTATACATTGCCATCAAAGGTCAGATCAGCAAGTGCGCTTTCAAAAAAGTTAGGAAAACCTGTTTTGAGTTCCTGGGTCAGGGGTCGGAGCTCACCGGCCTTGTAAAGGCTATACATTGGCGATCCAGGATGAATCTCAACGATCTCAGGATAGTCTCCTGCTGCTATGGTTGCCTTAAGTTTTTCATTGTACTCGGTGTAGGGGACCCACTGGATTTTTATCTCTACATCAGGATGGGTCTGTTTAAATCTCTCAATAAGGAGCTCAAATACCTTTGGATAATCACCCTCATTGTTCCAGGACCAGAGCCTCAGTACCTTTTTCGCGGCTGGTGCGGCTTCCTCTTTTTTTGGTGCAGCCTCTTTCTTGCCTGCATAAAGAATCGAAGCCATAGCAAAAACTGTGCACAATGCAATTACAAGAAAAACAATTAACGTTCTTTTCATGTTACCCTCCTTGAATAAATTTTATAAAACACTAAAACCATTAATCTCATTAAGGAATAATTTATCTAAACCTTTGTTATCCTTATTTATTATCTACAGCTTGATATAATATGAGGCTGCAGTAAAACATGTTTTTTATCTATCTACTATCATCCTGCATGATTCTCTGATTATAAGCTTTGGCTTTTTTACTATTTTCTGGGGCTTTTTCATACTTTCATGATCTTCGATCATCTGTATGAGTCTTCTGGCTGCGATATCACCGAACTCGTAGTTTGGTTGTTCAACTGTGGTCAGGGGTATCTTCAATATGGATGTGATTTTTAGATTGTCATAACCCATGAGAGAAATATCTTCGGGAATTTTCAAACCACTTTCAAGGATTGCCTCCATTGCCCCCATGGCTACAAAATCATTTCCTCCCATTATGGCAGTATAGTCATAGTGTGTCTTTAAAAATCTCCTGGTTTCTTCATAACTCCCATCTGAGTTAACAAGAGCCTTTGAGATACAATCATCAGAAAAACATTTGTTTTTCATCAGTACATCCCTGAAAGCTCTAACCCTCTCGTTTGCTCCCACAACATCGGCAGCCCGGAGAAAATATATCTTTCTATGACCGAGATTTATGAGGTATTCGGCGGCGATTCTTCCACCGTAATAATCATCCGAGATTACATAATTTACATCAGGTGGGGTATCGAGTTTACAGGTTATCAAAACAAATGGGATGTTTCTGTTTCGCAATTTCTTGATTGATTCCCCTGTGAAATCTATTGTTGCTATGAGAACCCCATCTACTCCTTTTTTTATAAGCATATTCAAGTATCTTTCGCCAAGCTCGACTGTATACTTCGAATTGCACACCATCACGTTATAATCAGCATACTCTGCAACATCCATAACACCTTTTGAAAGACGTGCATAGTAGGGGTTTTCAATATCGCCTATTATTAGCCCTATAGTTTTTGATTTTCTGGTTTTAAGGCTTCTTGCAAAGAAGTTTGGTTCATATCCATACTGATTAACAATTGCACTAACCTTTTTTATTGTGTCTTTCTTTACATGTTTTTCATTGTTGATAACTCTGGATACGGTTTTTTGAGAAACCCCGGCTATTCTGGCTATATCTTTGATGGTTATATTTTTCATTTTTTAATTACGAAAACATTTAGAAAATATTTGTATTGAAGTGTTTATACATTTATAATATGATAACGATGTCTGACTGCGTTGTCATATTAGCCTATTTGTGTTATCGTGTCAATGATTTTTTATGATTTCGCATAATAATAATTTTTTTATCCTCATTTTTTTATCCTCAATGAGAAGTTGCTGAGTAAATGGAGGAGGTAATGACTGAAGATATTGCATCCAGAATTGGTATAATCACTTTTACGGATGACCGTGATGTGGGGCTTTATTCAGAGGAAGTCGAAGAACATCTCAGAAAAAAACATGAGGAGTTAAAGAGATTTCTTGTTAAAGAAGGGATTATGGTAATCGATCCCCTTAAAAAGATCAGGAAGAAAGGTGAGCTTCCATTTGGCGTTAGAAATATTAAGGACATAAGGAAAGTTCTGGACATTTTGCTACCTCAGGGCATTGATGGTTTGATAATTGGGGCATGGAACTGGGCTCCTCCAATGCTCGTTATGGATTTTGTTAGAAAGCTGGGGAAGCCAATTCTATACTACACCGAAAATGACCCTATGATGGGTTCCCTTTCACACATGAGCGCCACGTGTTCAAGTATGATGGAGTGGGGATCAAACACTTTTGCATTGATTCATGAGAGATGCTTCGGGAACAGGGAAAGATTGCTAAAGTGGTCAAAAGCCGTCAGGGCATTTTCCCGAATGAGGGAGAGTGCTCTACTTCTCTGGGGTGGGTCATATTCGGTGAAAATGGAGCAGCTACAGGATGATGTTCCAAGATTAAAATCGTTCATGGTACGGGATATTTTAAATGAAGACCAGTATATTCTTATTAAAAGAGCAGAAAGTATAATAAAAGGTGAGCCTGAGAGGATAGAATCTTTTCGAAAATGGCTCATCTCAAATGGACTCAAGATTAACTATGATAAAAAAATGCTCACCCCTGAATCTTTGGATAAACAGATTGCACTTTTACTCGCAGCCCGCCAGAGGCTTGATGAGCTGGAAAATGAGAATATTGGAGGAGTTTCAATTAAGTGCCAGCCAGAGATATACAACGAATTCGGGGTAAATGCATGTACACTTCCAGCATTTCTCCCTTTTGCCTCGAATGAGTCAGGAAATCAGAAGATCTATCCTACGGTATGTGAAGGCGATATTAAAGGTCTTTTAACATCAATGCTTCTTCATTTTTTAAACCCTGGAGTACCTCCTGCTTTTGGGGATCTGATATCTGTTGATGATAAGCATATTGAGTTTGCCAATTGCGGTGCCGGTTCTCTCTTCTGGGCAGCAAACTCCCTCGATCCCGGGGAGGTTTTTCAAAATGTTGAGGCAAAGAGCAATATACATGGGATTTCGGGAGCTGCTTTCAGTTATTACGGCAGGATGGCTCCCTCGGTCACTGTGGCAAGGCTTACAAGGGTCAGGGGTGAATACTACATGCAGGTAGGGTGTGGAAAAGAGCTTGATGCAAGGGAGTTTTTAACTTCGATGCTGGGGGAAGGGGTTAATCATCACCTGGGTCAGGCATGGGGTAAGATAGTTGTTGATCTCGACGTAAAGGGTGAGAATTTTGTGAGATGCATAGGCGCCAATCATCTAAGTGCAACCATGGGGAATCTGATTGAGGAGATTGAGATTGTCTGCAGGCTTTGGGGAATTCCTGTTGTAAGAATTGATTCAGATTATGAGATGGAGAGATTTTACAGCTCAGTTCGGTACAAACAATTTTGAATGATAAGGCTAAATTAGGTTTTGATCTCAAAAAATCTTTTATCGAATGTCTCAGGTCATCAATAATGTTATGAAGCAATCGATATTCGAAGCTCACAGGTATTGATTAATTTAAGATCGCCCTTTGAAGCATTATTTGTGTTCTATTTCTTGAACCTGTAAAAATAGGACCCGGTGGAGAAATATAGAAGATGGGGAGAGCAAACATGCCTGAAAGTTATCTTATAGGTGTGGATCTTGGAACGACCCTTGCAAAATGCGCAATCTATAATAATGATTGCAGGGTAATTTCAGAAGCACAGAAGGAGATGGAAGTCGGGTATCCTAAGCCTGGCTGGGCTGAACAGGATGCCTCAGATTTCTATACGATAACCTGTGAGCTTATAAGAGAGTGTGTTTCTAAATCAGGAATAGACACAAAAAGGGTTGCTGCACTCGGTATTGATAGCCAGATGGGTGGTATCATGTCGATAGACAAGAACTTTAATCCTGTAACCTATTATGATACCCCTCTTGATAGCAGGAGTGCTGGGGAAAACAGGGATATGCATGAGAGGTTAGGAGAGCTTATACTTGACAAAAACGGTTCCATCTCGACCTATGGAAACAAAATCCTCTACTGGAAAAAGAGGAGGGAATGGAGGGATATATATAAATTTGTTCAACCATCGGCCTTTGTTGCAGGAAAGCTTTCAGGTCTTACAGGAGATGAGGTCTTTATTGACGAGAGCTTTCTGTGTTTTTCAGGGTTGAGCGATCTTTCAAGGGGTGAATGGTCTGAGGAGCTGTGCATCAAATTGGGAGTTGATATGGAGAAACTCCCGAGAATCGTTAAATCAACCGAGATAATTGGGGAACTCACGAGAAAAGCATCTGAGGATACGGGGCTTACACCTGGAATTCCAATATGCGCAGGATGTGGAGATCAGGCTGCAGGGTTTGTGGGTGCCGGAGTTGTTAGAGCAGGGCAGATGGCTGATGTTTCTGGTACAGCCTGTATACTTGCAGCATGTATTAATAGTTTTACATGTGACATGAAGTATAAGACACTTTCATGTATGAAGTCTGCAATAGGAGATAAATATTATCTTATGTCTGTTGTTCTTGGTGGGAGAACACACAGGTGGTTCATAGATGAGTTCTTTTCTGAAGAAAAAGCAAGGTTGGAACAAAATGGTGTTGATGTTTACTCATGGCTTGATGATCAGGCTTCAAAATTGCCGCCGGGTTCGGATGGTTTGATTGCCATCGATTACCTCCAAGGCCGTTTTTTCCCTCCGGACCCATATATCAGAGGCCTTTTTATCGGGCATACATGGGCACATAAAAAGATCCACTTCTACCGGGCTATTCTTGAGTCTATAGCTTACGACCATTGCTTAACACTCAGGATTATCAAAGAACTTTTACCTGATCTTGATGTAAAAATGGTAACGGCTTTTGGAAGCGGTTCGAAGAGCAGATTCTGGATGCAGATAAAATCAGACATATTACAGATTCCATACCAGAACCTCCATCGAAGTGATCTTGCCACTCTTGGTGTTGCCTTGATTGCCGGTTATGCAGCAGGGGTTTTCAGGGATATTTATAAAATACTCGATGATTTTGTGGACCGAAAAGTAAGGGTAGACCCTGCACCTGGTGAAAACAGGAAATATGAGAAGTATATAGGTGTATATGGTGAGCTTTTTGAAGCATTAAAGGGTATTTATAAAAGGATTTCATCTTAAAAAGTGTTAGTAAAAAATACGTTAAGGCGAGCTTTGAGCTTTCCTTTTCAGTTTGATAAGATATTTTAACTTTTAAGAGTATTTTAAACAACGAAATTATTTCATGCTTAAAGTTTGAAGGCATTGTTTGATTTAACATAACCTTTTGCAATTGAATTTTGTAGAATTTTACATCTAAACTTTGCAATTAAAGTTCTATTTTTCTTAGAACGCGAAATTGGGTTTATCAATAATGGAGGTTCCATGAACGCAAGGGAGAGATTTCATGCGGTGATGAACTATGAAAAGGTTCCTT